>DATJVF010000475.1:0-3846 GCA_035501995.1 Anaeromyxobacteraceae bacterium | reverse complement strand
GGGTCCGCCTCCAGGATCTCCGAGCGGGACCCGACGAGCAGGGCGAGCTTCGCGACGAGCTCGCTCAAGCTCGGCTTCTCCTCCTGGCAGAGGTTCAGGGCTCGGCCGTAGGTGCCGGGCCGGCCGAGGAGGCCCTCGAGGAAGCGGGCCACCTCGGCGCCGTAGACGTGGCGGGTGCGGGCGGGGCCGAAGGCGGGCAACAGTACCGGCCCGCCGTCGAGGAGTCGCCACAGGTAGCTCTCCAGGCGGCGGAAGGGGTCGCGCTCTCCATTCACCATCGGTATGCGTAGCCGGGTGGCCGGGAAGCGCAGGCTCGCGAAGCCCTCCTCGAGGGCCTCCTCGCAGGCGCGCTTCTCCATCCCGTAACGCCACTCGCCCAGGTCGGGTTCCGAGGCGGGGGGAGCCATGACCGGCCCGTCGAAGTCCGCCTCGCGCGCCGCGCGGGCCGGGACCGGCCCGGGAGCGCGCACCAGGTAGACCTGGCCGCTCGAGATCATGACGTAGTGGCCCACCCGGCCGCCGAGCACGCGCACCACGCCGCGCCCGTCCTCGCCGGTGTAGGCGGCGAAGTCGACGGCGGCGTCGAAGTCGCGGCCCGACAGCGCCTCGGCGAAGGCCCCCTGGGTGCGGTCGGCGAGGAGGCGCTCCACCCGCCCGCCGAAGGGGTCCCCCCGGGTGCCGCGGTTCAGGAGGGTGACCCGGTGGCCGGCGGCGACCAGGCGGGCCACGAGGAGGTAGCCCACGAAGCGCGTCCCGCCGATGACGAGGACCCGCATGCCCTACACCTCGGCCGCCCGGCCGGCGAGCGGCTCGATCTCGCGGGCCGAGAGCCGGGTGAATCGCACGAGCAGAGCGAGCGCCACCGTCGAGAGCCCGGCGCACAGCCCCCACCACAGCCCGGAGATCCCGTAGGGGCCGAAGAGGCCCAGGGCGAGCGCCAGCGGCAGCCCCACCCCCCAGTGCCCGGCCAGGTTGGCGAGGAAGGTGAAGCGGGTGTCGCCGGCGCCGCGGAGCACCCCGGCCCCGACCGCCTGGACGCCGTCCGCCACCTGGAAGGCGGCGGCCACGCGGAGGAGCCGCAGGGCGACCGACCCCACCGCGAGATCGCTCGTCATGAGGCGGGTGAGGTGGCCCGGGAAGAGGGCGAAGGCGAGCGCGCCGAGCGACATGACGCCCGCGCCGGCCCCGAAGGCGGTGAGGCCGGTGCGCCGCGCCGCCCGGCGGTCGCGGGCCCCCACCGCCCAGCCCACCCGCACCGCGGCCGCGTTCCCGAGACCGAGGGCGAAGGTGAAGGTGGCGCTCGCCAGCGCCAGGGCCACCTGATGGGCGGCGACGGCCTCCCGGCCGAGCCGGGCCGCGAGGACCCCCACCAGCGCGAAGACGCCCACCTCGGCCGCCATGTGCAGGCCGATGGGGAGGCCGACCCGGAGGGCCCGCAGCATCTCGGCGCGGAGCGGAGCCCGCAGGCCCCGCGCCCCGCCCTCGACCTCGACCTCTCGCACGGCGGCAGCGAGCACCAGCGCCTGCAGGAGGGTGACGAGGGCGGTCGAGAGGCCCGAGCCGGCCGCGCCGAGGGGCGGGATGGAGCGGAGCGGTCCGGCGAGCGGTGGGAGCCCGGCGCCCCCGAAGACGAGCAGGAGGTCGAGGAGGAGGTTCGCCAGGTTGGCGAGCAGGGTCGTGACGAGGAGCGCCCGCGTCCGCGCCAGGCCCTGCAGATAGGCTCTCGCCGCGACGAAGTAGAGGAAGGCCGGGAGGCTCGGGGCTCGCGCCCACAGGAAGCGCTGGGCCTGACTCACCACCCCGGGAGCGATGCCGAGGGGGAGGAGGGCCCGGCCGGCGAGCACGGAGGGGATGGCGAGCGCCGCCCCGACGAGGAGCGCGAGCCAGATGCCCTGCCAGAGGTGCCGCCGCGCGGCGCGGGAGTCGCCGGCGCCGACGGCCTGGGCGACGAGGGGGTCGAGCCCCATCATGAGGCCCATGCCGAGGATCGACACCGCCAGGAACACCGAGTTGCCGAGGCCGGCGCCGGCCAGGACCGCCCCGCCCGCCCGCCCGCACACGGCGGTGTCGACGAGCCCCATGGTGGCCTGGCCCGCGGTGGCGAGCGCGAGCGGGGCGGCGAGGCGGAGGAGGGCGCCGAGCTCGGCACGGGTGGTGGCGGGGAGGGCCAAGGCGAGGGGCGAAGATAACCCGCCGCGCGGGCGGATGCGTCCTCGCGAGGGCCAAGGTCCCTGGGCCCGGCGACGGGGCGGCCTCGCGGGCGAGGGTCCCTGGACTGGACGTAGGTTCAGGCGATGCTAGGATGCCCCCGTGGTGGTGCTCGGCATCGATCCCGGCTCGCGGCGCTGCGGCTACGGCGTGGTCGAGCGCAGCGAGGGGCGCCTGCAGCACCTCGCCTCGGGGGTGGTCGAGCCTGGCCGGCGGCCGCTCGCCGAGCGGCTGGGGCTCATCTTCGAGCGCCTCTCGGAGCTGTGCGTCCGCGAGCGCGTCGACGCGGTGGCGGTGGAGGCGGTCTTCTGCGGGCGGTCGCCGCGCTCGGCGCTGGCGCTCGGACAGGCGCGCGGCGTCGCGCTGGCGGCGGCGGCCCAGGCCGGCCTGCCGGTCTTCGAGTACGCTCCGGCCGAGGTGAAGCGCGCCTTCGCGGGCCACGGGTGCGCCGAGAAGGCCCAGATGGTCCGCATGATGCGGACCCTGTTCGGTCGCGAGGCGCGGTTCCCCGACGAGGCCGACGCGCTGGCGGTGGCGGTCTGCTGCCTGGCGCGGAGGTTCCCCGGCGCCCCGGCGAGCCCGCGGCGCGGGCGCCCGGCGCCGGTCGTCCTACGCCCGTCCGTCCGCCGCTACGGGAGCGCGAGGTGATCGCGCGCCTCACCGGGGTGGTGGCCGAGAAGGGGGCCGATCACGCGGTGCTGGACGTGAACGGCGTCGGCTACCGGGTGCAGCTCTCGGCGGTCTCGCTCTCGGCGCTGCCGCCGGTGGGCGAGCGGGTGTCGCTCCGCACCTACACCCACGTCCGCGACGACGCGCTCCAGCTCTTCGGCTTCGCCTCGAACGAGGAGGAGTCGGTCTTCCGAGAGCTCATCTCGGTGAAGAACGTGGGGCCGCGGGCGGCCCAGAACATCCTCTCCGGCATCGAGGCGCGCGAGCTGGCGAGGGCGGTGGCCGAGGGGGATGTCGCCAGGCTCACCAAGGTCCCCGGGGTCGGCAAGAAGACGGCCGAGCGCCTCGTCCTCGAGCTGAAGGAGAAGCTCGTCGCGCTGGCCCGGGCGGCCGTCGCCGGACCGAGCGCCGACGAGGGCCCGCTCGCGCAGCTCGAGCGGGCCCTGCTCGGGCTCGGTTTCCGGCCGGCCCAGGCCGAGGCGGCGGTGGACGCCCTGCGCGAGGCGGCCGGGGGGAAGTCCGTGGACGAGCTCTTGCGCGAGGCGCTGCAGCTCCTGAGGCAGTGAGGGAGGGGCGGGGGTAGCCAGGGCCCAAGGCCCGCGCGGGGAAGGTCGGTCCGCTCTGGTAAGCTCCCGAGGGTATGCCGCGGGTCGTGCGCGAGGTGTCGGCCGAGCCGAAGGAGGGAGAGGAGCGCCTCGAGCAGTCGCTCCGGCCCGCCACCTTCGAGGAGTACGTCGGCCAGGAGAAGATGGTCTCGAACTTCCGGGTCTACGCCCAGGCGGCCCGCGAGCGGGGCGAGGCGCTCGACCACGTCCTGCTCTCGGGGCCGCCCGGCCTCGGCAAGACCTCGCTCGCCCACATCCTCGCCCGCGAGCTCAAGGTGGCGCTGCACGTGACGAGCGGGCCGGCGCTCGTGAAGAAGGGCGATCTCGCCGGGCTCCTCACCGCGCTCGCGCCGCGGGACATCCT
>DATJVF010000474.1:0-5203 GCA_035501995.1 Anaeromyxobacteraceae bacterium | reverse complement strand
GCTCTCGTGGAGAGCTGCCTCGAGGGCCCGCGCCGGGCCGTCCTCCAGGTTGACCCCGGCGCGCAGGCGCTCGAGCTGCTCACGACGGGGCTCGCCCTTCACCTTGACGAGGTAGGTGCGCGCGTGGCCGAAGCGCGGGTGGGAGAGGCGGTGGGCGAGTGCGCCGTCGGTCGTGAACAGCACCGCGCCCTCGGCGTCGTAGTCGAGCCGCCCCACCGGGAAGACCCGCTCGCCCACCCGGAGGTAGTCGGCGGCGGTGCGCCGTCCCTGCGGGTCGGAGAGGGTGGTGACGCAGCCGGGGGGCTTGTAGAGGAGGTAGTAGCGCTCGGCGGCGGGGGGCGAGACGAGCCGACCGTCCACCGCCACCAGGTCGCGCGCGGGGTCCACCCGCGCGCCGAGCTCCCGCACGCAGGCCGAGTTCACGGTGACGCGGCCCTCGGCGATGAGCTCCTCGGCCCGGCGCCGCGAGGCGACCCCCCCGCGGGCGAGGAACTTCTGCAGTCGTTCCTGCACCTCTCCTCCTTGTCGGGCCTCGCAGGGCCGGCGTCAGGACTCGCCTTGGGCGGGGGGCTTCACCTCCCCGTGCGCCTCGCCGCCCCCGGCGCTCCCCTCCGGCGCCGGCCCGCCCTCGGGCGGCCTGGGGTCGAGGGCCGCCTCGGCGGCCCGCGAGCTCCTGTCGGCGGTCGAGATGGCGCGCTCGAGCTCCTCGAGGGCGAGGTCGCCGGAGGCCTGGCCGGCCTGCAGGGCCGCCCGCAAGGACGGGTCGGCGAGCTCGGCCACGAGCCCCTCGAGCTTGGGGCCCTCCGGGGCAGCCCCCTCCTTCTCGACGATGTCGCGGTGCTCCTCGGAGAGCTCGTGGAACTCGCGCAGGGTGGGCAGCGAGGCGAGGTCCTTGAGCGCGAAGAACTCCAGGAACTCCCGGGTGGTGCCGTAGAGGATGGGTCGCCCCGGCTCCTCCTTCTTGCCGAGGATCTTGAGGAGCTTGCGCTCGAGCAGCGCCTTCACCACCGCGCCGCTGTCGACCCCCCGGATGTCCTCGATCTCGGGGCGGGTCACCGGCTGACGGTAGGCGATGATGGCGAGCGTCTCGAGCGCGGCCCGCGTCAGGCGCTGCGGCTTCACCTTGAGGAAGCGGCGGGCGTAGTCGGCGACGTCGGGGGCGCTGCGCAGCTGCCAGGCCCCTGCGACCTCGTGCAGCACCACCCCGCACACCCCCTCGCGGTAGTGGCCGGAGAGCGCGTCGAGCGCCTTTCTCACCCGGGCGAGGTCGAGGCCGCTCGCGGCTCGCACCTCCTCGAGCGAGAGCGGCTTCTCGGCGAGGAAGAGGAGCGCCTCCACGATGGCGCGCGCCCGCTCGGGGGAGAGCTTCTTGGCCTTCGCCGCCAGCTTCTCGAACGGCTCGTCCCGGTCGGCCTCCGGCACCTCGATGCTGACCGGCTCGACCTCGTCGAGGGCGGGGTCGCCCTTCGCCTCCTCGCGGGCGACGAGGGCGTCGAGCTCGGCGGGGGAGACCGAGGGCGTGCCCTCGGGCGCCCGGGCCGGTTCCCCGACGGTCGGAGGGAGCTCTTCTTCGCGGGGTCGTTCAGTCACCGGTAGTCCTCCGTGGCCAGCGGGGTGCCCTCCCCCAGGGTGTCCCGGGCCTCGACCAGGATCTCGGAGCCCGGCCCCTCCTCGGCGACCTGGGCCTGGAAGACGCGGATGAGCTTCAGGCGGGCCATCTCGAGCAGGGCGAGGAAGGTGGCGATGACCTCGGAGCGGGTGCGGACCTGATCCGGCTCGCCCCCGAGGAGCTCCTCGAAGCTGGCCCGGCCCCGAACGCGCAGGAGCTCGGCCACCCGCGAGATGGCGTCGGTGATGGAGAGGTGGTCGGCCGCCACCTCGCGCGCGAGCGCCGGCCCGAGCTGGGCGAGCGCGCGGTCGAGGGCCTCGATGAGCTTGTAGACCGAGACGTCGGCCAGGCCCTCCGGGCCCTCCTGCAGCGGAGGGGGCGCGCTCGGAGCGCGGCGGGCGAAGACGTCGCGGTCGAGGAGGTCGTGGCCGGCGAGCTCCTCGGCGGCCGCCTTGTACTTCTGGTACTCGAGGAGGCGCCGCACCAGCTCGGCGCGCGGGTCGACCCCGGCCGCCTCGTCCACCTGGGCGTCCTCGGCCACCTCGGTGCGCGGCAGGAGCAGCCGGCTCTTCATGAGCAGGAGCTGGGCCGCCATGTGCAAGAACTCGCCCGCGATGTCGATGTCGAGCTCGCGCATCGCCTGCAGGGTGGCGAGGTAGCTCTGGGTGATGCGGGCGATGGGGATGTCGAACAGGTCGAGGTGGTGCTCCTTCACGAGGTGGAGGAGGAGGTCCAGGGGGCCCTCGAAGGGGGGCTCCCCGGGCCTCGCCGGGGGAAGGGCCACCCGGAAGGCGTCGAACGCCGCCCGGCCGGGCGCGACCTCGCGCTCGCCCCCTTCGGCGGGCGCGTTCTGTGCCTTCGCTTTCGCCATGCGCTCCCGCGCCCGCTAGGGCGTCACCGCCGCCGCTCGACCGCGGCCGGCGGCCCGGCGTCGCACCCTTGGTCGCGTGCCGAGCATGGGCTTTCTCATGGGCGAGCCGGCCTTGTCGAGGGAGCGCTACGCGCTCACCACCACTTGGAGGAGGCGGTCGAGGAGCAGGAGGGCCGCGTTCATCGGCCCGGCCATGATGTAGCGCGCCCCGATGAAGACCGCGATGAGGAGGAAGGGGGCGAGTCGCGCGAAGCCCTCCCAGGCGCCGCGCCAGCGCAGGGGCACGAGGCCGCCGAGCACCCGGCTGCCGTCCAAGGGCGGGATGGGGATCATGTTGAAGATGGCGAGCGCGACGTTGATGTTGATGAGCCTCAGGAGCAGCTCCCGCCATCCCGAGTCCGGCCCCCCGCCCCCCGAGAAGCGGAAGGCGAGCCCGTAGGCCACGGTGCAGACCACCGCCAGGACCACGTTCGCGAGCGGGCCCGCCGCGGCGGTGACCATGAGGCCGGTGCTCATCCTCACCCCGCGGCGGAAGCGGGAGGGGTCGACCGGCACCGGCTTCGCCCAGCCGAAGGGGATCCCGAGCAGCGGCAAGAGGATGGTCCCGAACAGGTCGATGTGGACGAGCGGGTTCAGGGTGAGTCGGCCGGCGCGCCTGGCGCTGTCGTCCCCGAGCATGGAGGCGCTCAGGGCGTGAGCGTACTCGTGGACGGTGAGCGACAGGACGAGCGGGATGACGAAGCCGACGCCGGACAGCAGATCGAGGCCCAAGGAAACCCCTGAAAAGAACGGATGTTTAGCAGCGCCGGACCGAAGGGTCAACGTCCGCCCGAGGCGCACGCCAAGGAGGGGTACGCTCGAGGATCGGGCGGGCCGCGAGGAGCGGCCCTTCAGGCCCGCGGGTGGTGCGCCGCGTAGACGCCTTTCAGGTGGCTCGGCTCGACGTGGGTGTAGATCTGGGTGGTCGCGATGTCGGCGTGGCCCAGCATGGCTTGCACCGCCCGGAGGTCGGCGCCGCCGGCGAGCAGGTGCGCGGCGAAGGAGTGGCGCAGCTTGTGCGGGGAGATGCGCCGGCGAAGGCCGGCCGCCCGCGCGTAGCGGTTGAGGAGCTTGTAGAAGCCCTGGCGCGTCATGCGGCCGCCGCGCGGGGTGACGAACAGGTCCTGCGAGCTCCTCCCCTTGAGCAAGCGCACCCGCGCGCCCGAGAGGTAGGACTGCACCGCCGCCGCGGCCGGGGCGCCCACCGGCACGATGCGCTCCTTCGAGCCCTTCCCGCGCGCGAGCAGCATGCGGGTCTCGAGGTGGAGGTCGTTGAGGCGCAGGCCGACGAGCTCGGAGACCCGCAGCCCGGTGGCGTAGAGCAGCTCCAGCATGGCGCGGTCGCGCGCACCGGAGAGGGACCTCGGGCTGGGCGCGGCGAGGAGCTGCTCCACCTCCTTGCGCGAGAGGAGCCTCGGCAGCCGGCGGCCGGTGCGCGGCCCGTCGACGTCCTCGGTGGGATCGAGCGGCGCGAGGCCCTCGGCGACGAGCAGGCGATGCAGGGAACGGATGGCCGACAGCGCCCGGGCCTGGCTGCGCGGAGACAGCCCGCGGGCGGAGAGCCTGGCGAGGTGGGCGAGCAGGTGCTCGCGGCGCACGCTCGCCACCTCCCGCACGCCCGCGTCCTCGAGGTCGTCGAGGTAGCGGCGCAGGTCGCGGGCGTAACCGTCGACGCTGTTGGCGGCGAGCCCCTTCTCGACCCGGATGTGGACGAGGAAGAGGTCCAAGGCAGGCGAGAGGGGGGAGGACACTCGTGGGCACCTTATCGCAGCCGGGGCGCCGGTAAAGTTTCGGGGCGGTCCTCCTCCGGCGGCCTCACTCGACGAGGTCGGAGCAGTCGCCCTTGCCCTGCCGCACCACCACGGGTTCGGGGCCGGTGAGGTCGATGATCGAGGAGGGCACGTTCGCCTGGTACCCGCCGTCGAGGATGAGGTCGAGGCCGTGGCCGAGCTGCTCCTTGATGTCGCGGGCGTCGATGAGGACCTCGCCTCCCGGGGTGGCCGCCGAGGTGGAGATGACCGGGTGGGCGAGCTTGTGGACGAGGGCCAGCGCGATGGCGCTGTCCGGCAGGCGGATGCCCACCGTCTTCTGGCGGCGCAGCACGAGGTCGGGGACGAGCTTGGTGGCCGGGAGCACGAAGGTGAAGGGCCCGGGCGCCTTGCGCCTCAGGACCCGGTAGGCCGAGTTGTCGACGATGGCGTAGCGCGAGACCTCGGCCATGTCGGCGCAGATGAAGGAGAGCTCGTGGCTCTTCGGGAGCTGCTTCAGCTGGTAGATGCGCTCGATGGCGCGCTTGTCGAAGAGGTCGCACCCGATGCCGTAGTAGGTATCGGTGGGAAACGCCACCAGCCCGCCCGAGGCGAGCGTCTGGACCGCTCGCTCGACGAGCCTCGGCTGCGGATAGTGGGGATCGATGGCGACGATGGGCGCGGGCGGCATGGCCGATTTCTAGCACGGCCGAGCGTCCACGCCACCCCCGCGGCCGCCCGCAGCTACCCCGAGGGCCCGCGCCCGACGCCCCGGCGGAGGGCGCGGCCACGCTCGTCACGCGCGGTGAGGCCTCCCCGACCACCCTCGGCCCGCGCCGCCGGGCCGAGGGACGAAGCGGACCTCTATTCGGCGGGGTCCTCGACCGCGCCGCCGGGGGGGCTCGCGGTGCCGCTCTTGCCCTTCTGGATGAGCTC
>DATJVF010000473.1:0-4922 GCA_035501995.1 Anaeromyxobacteraceae bacterium | reverse complement strand
TCGAGGAGGGGCGGATCCGCGGAGCCGCCCTCGACGTGGTCGACGTCGAGCCCCTGCCCGCCGATCACCCGTTCTACCGCATGAAGAACGTGCTCCTCTCCCCGCACACCGCCGACCGGGTGAGCGGGTTCTTCCAGCTGCCGGTCGACTGCTTCCTCGAGAACCTGCGCCGCTTCGAGGCCGGGGAAGCGCTGCAGAACGTGGTGGACAAGGAGGCCGGCTACTGACGACCTGCGGCGCGATCGCGGGGTCTCACTCCCCGGGGGTCGCGCGGGCCGGCTCGAACCCTGCCGCCCGGAAGCGCGCCTGCGCCGGCGCGCTCGCGAGGAAGCGCAGGAAGGCCTTCGCCAGCTCGGGGTCCGCCGCGCCCGCGAGGACGGCGCCCACGTAGGGGGTGACCTTCTCGAGCGGCGGGGGATAGGGCCCGACCAGCACGACCGCCGTCACCGAGAGGATCTCGCTCACCTGGCCGAGGCCGATGGCGTGCGCGGTGGAGCTGGCCATGAGGCGCATCGCCTCCTTCCCGCCGGCGGCGAGACGGACCTTGCCTCGGACGATGGCCCCCACGCCCAGGCGATCGGCCACCTCGAGGCCGTAGGCCCCGGCGGTCCCGACGGCCGGGTCGACGAGGTAGATCGCCTCGGCGGAGAGGAGAGCCTCCCTGAGCTCCCCCGGGGTACCGACCCTCGGGATCGGTTCCCCCTTTCGGACGGCGATGCCCCCGCCGACGCGCCCGAGCTCGAAGCGAGGCCCGGGCCGCAAGAGGCCTCGACCGCTGAGGGGCTCGAGGATGGCCGGCGTGGCGATGACGAGGTCCGCCGGATCTCCGGCCACGATCCGATTCCGGAGGGCGCCCACGGGACCGTAGGCGACGTCCACCACCCGGCCCCTCTCGGCCTCGAAGGCCACCACCACCGCTCGCAGGGCGGATTCGGTGGCCCCGGCCGCCAGGACGCGCAGGTCGGGGCGGTGGGCGGATGCCCGGGCGGACGAGAGCGGCGCCGCGAGCAGGCCGGCGACGAGGGGGGCGAGACCACGTTTCACCGAGGCCGCGGCGCACATCCGGGGCCTCTAACCCCACCCCGCCCCTCACGCACGGGAAGACCGCCCGGCCACCGGCGCCCGGGCGGCACCCGCCTGAACCGCGCGGCCCTCACCAGCTCGGGTGCCAGGGGGAGAACCACCAGGCGTACACGGCCGCCACCGCCAGGGCAGCCACCAGGGTCGCCCAGGCCGCGCGGCGCAGCCTCAGCCCGAACGAGCGGACGGCCTTGGAGGCGGCGGAGGCCTCGCCTCCCAGGCCGCGCGCCTCGAGCAGGGCGACGAGCAGGTCCTGTCCGCGCACCCCGCGTCCGGAGAGGTGCGCCGCGTGCAACTCGAGCTCGCGCGCCAGGGCACCTGCCGTGACCCAGCGCCGCGCCGGGTCACGGGCGAGGCAGCGCTCCACGGCCCGGGCGAGCCTGCGGGGAAACCCGGGCACGACGGCCCGGACGGCCTGGAAGCGTCCGCGGCACACCGCGGCGACCACCTCCTTGTGGCCGGTGCCCTC
This sequence comes from Anaeromyxobacteraceae bacterium, assembly GCA_035501995.1. GTDB lineage: Bacteria > Myxococcota > Myxococcia > Myxococcales > Anaeromyxobacteraceae > Anaeromyxobacter_A. The sequence continues at coordinate 3,373 of DATJVF010000473.1, read as the reverse complement.
GAACGGCCGCCGGCCGGTGGCCATCTCGTAGAGCGCCACCCCCAGCGACCAGACGTCGCTCGCGGCGGTGGCGGGCCCGCCGCCCAGCACCTCGGGCGCGAGGTAGGCGAGCGTACCCACCACCACCCCGGTCTTGGTGAGGCTGGTCGAGAGCGAGTCCTTGGCGACGCCGAAGTCGAGCAGCTTCACCTCGCCCTCGCGCGAGACCATCACGTTGGAGGGCTTCACGTCGCGGTGCAGCAGGGCGCGCGCATGGGCGCAGTCGAGCGCGTCGGCCACCCGGGCCCCCACCGCCGCGACGCAGGCGGGCGGCAGCGCCCCGCCGTTCTCGAGGATCCGGCAGACGTCGGAGCCGTGGACGAACTCGGTGACGAGGTAGTAGGCGTCGTCCTTCTCCACGAGGTCGTAGACGGCGACGATTCCGGGGTGGTGGATCTGGGCGTAGGCGCGGCCCTCGCGCTGGAAGCGCTCGACGAGCTCGCGGTTCTTGGCCTGCGTGGCGTCGAGGGCCTTCACCGCCACGCGCCGGTCCAGCGCCTCCTGGTAGCCCTCGTAGACGACGCCCATCCCACCGCGGCCGATCTCGCGGACGATGCGGCTCGTGCCCACCTTGCGGACCGCCATCCCGGGGAGATTCTGACAGCCTGCGCGGACCCGCAAGGGGCTCGTGTGGGCCTCGGCTCGCGAGGGAAGCCCACGCAGGACCCGGCGGGCGGGCCGCGCCTTCTCGCCACCTTCGCCGCACCGCGCCCGCGGGAAGGGGGAGGTCGCGCGACCGGTGCGCGGGCCCTGCAAAACGCCCGCGGCCCCGGGGTGTTAGGCGAGAGGGCGCGGCCGGTGCTCCCCGCCGCCCAGGGAGCGGAGGGCGGGCGTGGTAGCTTGTGCGACATCCCGCGCCGCACGCCGAGGCGAGGGAGGTGGACCTCCTCTTCGAGCACGGAGCCGCCCACCCCTCGATCGCCGGCGGGGAGCGGCCCGCATCCGGGGGCTGAGAACGGCCGGACCCGCGGTCCCGCGTCACCTCAGGACCAGGGTGCGGTGGAGCCAGTCGGTGCCGCCCCGGTTGTCACGTCCCACCACCCAGAGGTCGATGGTGCTCCCCACGGGCGGGAGGTCCTGGTTGGCGCTCCACACCGTGTCGGGCTTGGGAAGGCCGGTGACCGCCTCGCTGAAGCTCCCGCCGGTGGCGAACCAGGAGGCGCTCAGGATCTCGGTGAGGGTGGGGGGCTGACCGGGTGCCCCGGCGTAGGTCTCCGCGCTGTCGGCGGAGAACTCGGCCTCGAGCGTGAGCGCGTCTCCGGCGTGCACCTCGAGGGGGGTGGCCTCGTCGAGCGGGGTGGGCGCCCCCGAGCTCGGGACGAGGAAGATGCCGGTGAGCTGTGGGTTCTGGTTCGGGGTCTCGCCTCCCTGGGCGAGGCGCAGCCCGTAGGCCGCCGCGACCGCGCCGCTCGCCGAGCTGGCGTGCAGGACGACGGGCAGGTAGAGCCCGCCGCTCGCGTCCGGCGGCCCGAACTCGGAGGGCACGACCGCGGGGAGGAGCGCCTGCAGCGAGAGCCCGCTGCCGAGCGGGACGAGGAAGGGCTCGGTGCCGGTGCCGAAGCAGGCGGGATTGATGGGGCCGGTCCCGACCAGCGCTGGCTCGGTGCAGGCGAGCCACGAGACCTCCACCGCGGACCCGCTGGTATCGACGGCCAGCACGGTCAAGGCGGTGGCTCCTCCGGGGGCGACCTCGGGCGGCTCGGCCTTGATGCCGAGGACCCGCAGGCCCTGCACGTGGGAGGCCGGCGTGAAGGAGGCGCTGCAGGCGCACGCCAGGGCGAGGAGCACGCTGGTTCGCTTCATAGCTCCCCCCGCACCCCGAACACCGGCAGGAACGGCAGACCCGCCTGCGGTTGCGACTGGGTGTAGTTGAAGTTGTACTCGAGGCCCTCGGGGTTCTGCCGGTTGTAGAGGTTCTGCACGTCCAGGTAGACCGACAGCTTCCAGCGATTGTAGGTCCAGGTCTTGTCGACGCGGAGGTCGAGCTGGTTGAAGCTCCCCAGGCGAGCGCTGTACACCGCCCCGTAGATCGGCGTGTAGCGGTCGGCGTTGGACGCGTAGTAGGCGCTCGCCACCGGCGTGATGGGGTCCCCGGTCACGTACCGGAAGCGCAGGCCGACTTGCCAGCCCCGCGGCAGCTGGTAGCTCCCGAGGAGGGTCAGGATGTGGGTCTGGTCGTACTGGAAGAGTCGCCAGGAGGTGTCCGGGTGGTCGCGCCGCTCGCTGCGCGAGAGGGTGTAGGAGATCCACCCGAAGAAGTGGTGCGAGAGCTCCTGGCGCACGAGGAGCTCGCCGCCGTAGACGCGCCCCACCCCGTCGTTGACGAGCAAGGGCCCCCCCACCTCCTCCCCGCGCACGATGAGGTTGCGCAGATCCTTGTAGAAGGCCTCCGCCTCGATGTGGAGCGTCGGGTTGGGATCGAGGTCCACCCCGGCCACGTAGTGCAGGGCTCGCTCGGGCGTCACGCCCGGGCTGCCGAACGCGCGCGAGACGTCGAAGATCTGCGGGGCCTGGTGGTAGATGCCGAAGGCCAGCTTGGGCGCGAGCCAGGGCAGGACCTGGTAGCGGGCGGTGAAGCGCGGCTCCACCTCCGCGAAGGTGCGGGTGAACGCGGCGGGCGTCCCGTGGTAGGCCGACTCGGTGAACACGTCCAGCCGCAGCTGCGGGGAGACCACCAGCTTCCTGTCGAGGAGCGAGAAGCTCCCGGCCAAGAAGGGCGCCGCGGCGTTGTCGTACAGCGTGTAGTCGTCGTGCGCCAGGGCCCCGTTGGCGAAGCCGAAGAACGGCGGGTCGCCGTCGCGGGGGGCGCCGGTGGGGGGGAAGATGGCGTCCACCGGGTCGCGCGTCCCCTCGTAGTCGAGGCCGGCGTCGAGGCGCAGCCAGCTCGTCACCGGCAGGCGCACTACGGTGCGCAGGCTGTACTCGAGTTCCTTCTCGGAGACCGTCCGGTCGGCGTTGGCCTCGGTGAAGGAGAACTCCACCGGGACGTCGTAGCCGAGCGAGAGGGTGGTCTCCAGGGTGGCCGCGCCGTCGAAGCGGTGCTGCCAGCGCACCAGGCCACGGTGGAAGTAGGTGTGCGTGTCGACGGTGGGCGACTCGGAGGGGTTGGAGTTGCGCACCACGAGGTGGAGCGAGTCGTCCGAGCCGAAGAGGAGGAAGTCGACGTCGTCCTGCGACGAGGGGCGCCAGTGCAGGTCGGCCTGGTAGTCCCAGTACTTGGGCGAGAGCTGGAAGTCGCTGGTCGTGAACAGGGGCAGGAAGATGTCGATCCAGCTGCGCCGGGCGGCCACCGCCAAGGAGAGCGTGTCGGTGAGCGGACCGTCGACCAGGAAGG
>DATJVF010000472.1:0-2500 GCA_035501995.1 Anaeromyxobacteraceae bacterium | reverse complement strand
TCGACCACGGCCGCAAGCCGCGCAACTTCCGCAAGATCGAGGGCGCCACCCGGCAGGCCGAGGGCCTGAACCCGCTCTGCGGGGACCACTTCAGGCTCTACCTCAAGCTCGACGGCGACCGCATCGAGGACATCGCCTTCGACGGGTCCGGCTGCGCCATCTCCAAGGCTTCGGCCTCGCTCATGACCTCGGCCATCAAGGGCAAGACGGTCGCCGAGGCGGAGGCCATGTTCGCGAGGTTCCACACCCTCGTCACCGAGGGGCCGGACAAGGTGTCCATGGCCGATCTCGGCAAGCTGGCCGCGCTCTCGGGGGTCTGCGAGTTTCCCACCCGCGTCAAGTGCGCGAGCCTGGTCTGGCACGCCCTCAAGAGCGCGCTCGCGTCCCAGCCGACGGTGGTCACGACGGAGTAGCCCCATGGAACGCAGGGAACCCTTGCTCCTCAAGCGGGGCTGCGAGGCCACCCAGATCCCGAGCGGATTCCGGGTCCGCCTGGAGCGCGAGGCCTGGGTCATCCCGCAGCAGGTGCAGGACGGCAACATCACCGTCATGACCGAGCGCGGCGGGCTCGTCCGCATCGACGCCGCCGACGCCGACGCCCTCGGCCCGGAGTACGTGGAGCTCGCCGCCGAGGCCGCCCAGGCCCGCCAGGGCCGTGCCGAGGGCGCCTTCGACGAGGCCAAGGTGTGGGACGAGCTGCGCACGGTCTTCGACCCGGAGATCCCCGCCAGCATCGTGGACCTGGGCCTCGTCTACGAGGTGAGCTCCACGCCTCTCGAGGGCGGGGTGAGGGTGGTGGTGGCGATGACCCTCACCGCTCCCGGTTGCGGGGTCGGCCCCATGCTGGTGGAGGACGTGCGGAGCAAGGTGGCGCGCCTGCCCGGGGTGAAGGAGGTCGAGGTTCAGCTCGTCTTCGACCCCCCCTGGGACCCGAGCCGGATGTCCGAGGCGACGCGCCTCACCCTCGGGATGCTGTGAGTCCAGGGGGGGCCGAGGGCCGGAGCGTCGGCCGACCGGACCTCCGGGACCCGGTGGGCGTCTTCGACTCCGGGGTGGGCGGGCTCTCGATCCTGCGCCACCTGCGCCAGGAGCTGCCCGGCGAGGACCTGCTCTACGTGGCCGACTCGGCCGAGGTGCCCTACGGGAAGAAGGGGGTCGCCTTCGTCCGGGCACGGGCGCTCGCCCTCGCCGAGTTCCTCTTTGCCCGCGGAGCGAAGGCGCTGGTGGTGGCCTGCAACACCGCCACCGCCGCCGCCATCGCCACCCTGCGCGAGCGCTACCCGTGGCCGGTCATCGGGGTCGAGCCGGCCCTGAAGCCCGCCGCGACGCAGAGCACCGGGGTGGTGGCCGTGCTCGCCACCGAGGGTACCCTGGCGAGCGAGAAGTTCGGGGCGCTGCTCGACCGGTGGGGCCGTGCGGTGGAGGTCATCGTGGCCCCCTGCCCGGGATGGGTGGAGCAGGTAGAGCGGGGTGAGCTCGACGGGGAGGCCACCCGCCGGCTCGTGGAGCGAGAGGTCGCGCCGCTCCTCGCCCGCGGGGTCGACACCCTCGTCCTCGGGTGCACCCACTACCCCTTCCTCACCAAGGTCATCCGCGAGGTGGCCGGTCCGGCGGTGGCGATCCTGGAGCCCGGCGAGGCGGTGGCCCGTCAGCTGCGCCGTCGGCTCGAGGCCGTTGGCCTGCTCTCGGACGCCGTCTCGGGAGGGCGCGAGGCCTTCTTCACGAGCGGCGACCCGCTGGCGGTGGCGGAGGTGGTCCGCCGGCTCTGGGCGCCCGGTGCTTCAGTCGAGCGGCTCGACTGAGGCCGGACCGGGCGCGGCCCTCGCGAGCGCCGCGGCCATGGCGAACCCATCTTGGTCGACGGGGTCTTCACGGTGAGATGAGGGCCGCCCCGGCCGCTGCCTCTAGGGAGCGGCCGGGCCCCGGAGCCGCTCGAGCGCGGTGAGCCAGGCCTCCGACAGGCCCGCCGCGCGGGCGCCCCGGATCACCGCCTCGAGCCAGAGGGCGGCTGGCCGTCCCTCCTCGGGCAGCCGGCGGTCCGGGCTCGCGACGTAGGCCACCGCCGGTGTGGGCGGGCCGCCCCCTAGCGGGGCGACGAGGACGTCGGTCGCGACGTAGAGGCCGGTCTGGGCGCCCTCCTTGTGGTCGGCAAGGCTGCGCAGCGATCCCGCGAGCGGGAGGGCCAGGCCCTCCACGTGCGAGCCCGCCGCGGGGGCGAGGCTCCCGACCGCGCCGTTCCAGTAGCGCGAGGCCACCTCGAAGGCGAGCCTGAAGCCGTCGAGGCGCGCCGCGAAGCCCCTCTCGAAGCCGGGCACGGCATAGCCGTGCTCGCGGGCCCAGGGCAAGAACGAGTCGCGGTCGAGGGAGGAGCCGTAGATGAACCAGACGAAGTCGGGCGGCCTCTGCGGCGGGTGAGACAGCGGGATGGGCACGCGCGGGGTGTAACGGCGGGACGCGCGGCCGAGGGGGAAATTCGGGCCTCCGTCGGCCCGGCGAGGCG
>DATJVF010000471.1:0-8694 GCA_035501995.1 Anaeromyxobacteraceae bacterium | reverse complement strand
CGGACCCTCTTCTACCTCACCGTCGAGAAGGGGGCGCTGCGCGAGCTCACCCCCCAGGAGCTCTCCGCCTCCGGGCCGGGGTGACCTCCCTCTCCGGTGGAGGGCCTCGCAGGAGCCCCGGGGCCGCCCCGGCGTTAGAAGAGGTTCCCTATGGCCGAAGCCCTGGCGCGCACGCGTTCCTTCCCGCGCATCCCGATCCTCAACCTGGCGCTCTTCGCCGCCACCCTGCTCACCACCCTCCTCGCCGGCGCCCTGCAGACGAGCGTCCCCGACGCCCTGCCGGCCATGGGCGGCGGGGGGCTCGGGCGCCTCCTGGCCGGGGCGGCCGCCATGGCGCTCGCCGGGCTCCCCTTCGCGAGCTCGCTCCTCGGCATCCTGCTCTGCCACGAGATGGGCCACTACCTGTTCGCCCGCGCCTACCGCGTCGACGTGAGCCTGCCCTACTTCATCCCCATGCCCCTCCCGCCGGCCGGCACCTTCGGGGCGGTGATCCGGATCCGCTCGCGCCTCCCCAGCCGGCGCGCCACCTTCGACATCGGGGCGGCCGGCCCCTTCGCCGGCGTGCTGGTGGCGCTGCCGCTGCTCGCCTGGGGCCTCGCCCACTCGGAGGTGCGCCCGGTGGGGGACGCCGCGCTCGAGGGCGCCCGCGCCGGCGCCTTCGACCTCGTCCGCGGCTGGCTCGCCGGCGAGCCGGCGCTCGCCACCGGGTTCCAGCACTTCGGCGACAGCCTCCTCACCCTGACGGTGCGGCGCCTGGTGGTGGGGCCGCTCCCGCCCGGCACCGACGTCTTCCTGCACCCGGTGGCCTTCGCCGGCTGGCTGGGCCTGTTCGTCACCACCCTGAACCTCCTCCCGCTCGGGCAGCTCGACGGCGGCCACGTCACCTATGCCCTGCTCGGCCGGCGCAAGGCCCGGGCCTTCTCGCGCCTCGTCTCCCTCGGGCTCCTCGTCGCCGGCCTGTTCTTCTGCTGGACCTGGCTCGTCTGGTGGGCGGTGACCCGCTTCCTCGTGAGGCTCGACCACCCGAGCGCCGCCGACGAGACCCCGCTCGGCCCGGCCCGCACCGCCCTGGCGCTGCTCGCCCTCCTCCTCTTCGCCGCCACCTTCATCCCGGTCCCGGTTTCGCTGTAGGGGGTCCTCCGGCGCTAGACTCGTCCGCCGCATGGTCGAAGGGGAGATGGAGGTGGCCTGGTCGGAGGTCCTTTCGCGCTGGGGCGAGGAGGAGGCCCACCTTCACCTCCTCGACCTGGCCCGGGACCTCGAGGCGCTGGCCGAGGTCGGCCGGCGCTACCGGGGCGTGCTCGAGGCTCGCCCCGAGGACCCGATGGCGCTGCGCTTCCGCGACGAGGTGGTGAAGCGCGCCACCGCCATCGCCCTTTCGAGCCTCCCGCGCGCGGCGCCCCCGCGCGCGCTCCCGCCCCTCCTCCGCCGGGCGGCGCTCGTCGCCGTGGCGCTCGCCAGCCTGGCGGCGGCGCTGTGGGCCTTCCAGCGCATCGCTCCCGCGCTAAAGGGGGGAAGGTGAAAGCCCCGGCCGATCCGCTCGAGGCCATCCTCGGCCGGGCCGGGACCCTCGCCGGTGCGCTCGAGGGCTACGAGCACCGGCCCGACCAGCTCGCCATGGCGCGCGAGGTCGAGCGGGCGCTCGCCGAGCGGCGCTACCTGGTGGTGGAGGCCGGCACCGGGACCGGCAAGACCCTCGCCTACCTCGTCCCGGCCGCCCTCTCCGGCCGCAAGGTGGTGCTCTCCACCGCCACCAAGGCCCTGCAGGAGCAGATCTGGCTTAAGGACCTGCCCCTGCTCGAGGAGAAGGCGGGGGTGGCCTTGGAGGCGGCTTACCTGAAGGGCCGCGCCAACTACTACTGCCTCGCCCGCGGGGCCCGCTTCGCGGAGCGCCCGACCTTCCAGAGCCGGGAGGAGGGGGCGCTCTGGCCGCGCATCCAGGAGTGGGTCTCCGTCACCGAGAGCGGCGACCGCGCCGAGATCGACCTCCCGGACCACTACCCTACCTGGCGCGAGCTCTCGGCGACCGGCGACACCTGCCTCGGCAAGGACTGCGACCGCTACGAGGACTGCTTCGTCACCCGGGCCCGCGCGCGGGCCGCCGAGGCCGACCTCGTGCTCGTGAACCACCACCTCTTCTTCGCCGACCTCGCCATGCGCACCTCGCGGGCCGGGGTCGAGGTGCTGCCGGCCTACGAGGCGGTGATCTTCGACGAGGCCCACGCGCTGGTGGAGGTGGCCACCGAGTACTTCGGCCTCATGGTCTCCTCCCACCGTATCGAGGAGCTCTCCCGCGACGTGAAGCGCGCCCTCGACGACCGGCCGGACCTGGCGAAGCTCGCGGCCTCGGCCGCCGGCGAGCTGCTCGCGGCCGGCGAGCGCTTCTTCAGGCGGCTCGCCCAGGAGCTCGGGGCCTCTCCCCGCGCTCCGGCTCGCCGCCCGGCCGCGGCGGAGGGGCGCGAGGGCGACCGGCGGATCGCCCTCACCGAGCGGCTCATGGCCCCCCTCGGCCGGGACCAGGAGCGCCTCGACGCGGCGCTCGAGGAGGTGCGCGCGCTGTTCGCCGCCAGCGAGGGGCCGCCGCTCGCGGCTCTGGCCCGGAGGGCCGGCGAGATGAGGGTGGAGCTCGCCGCGGTGACCGCCATGCAGGAGCCCTCCCGCGTCTACTTCGCCGAGACGCGCGGGCGGGGCGTCTTCTTGCGGGCCGCCCCGGTGGACGTGGCCGAGGAGCTGGTGGAGCGGCTCTACCGGCGCGTCGACACCGTCGTCTTCACGAGCGCCACCCTGGCGAGCGAGGGCCAGCTCGGCTACTTCCGCCGGGCGGTGGGCCTCGCCCCCGAGTTCGAGGTGGCGGAGGCGATCCTGGCTGGCCCCTTCGACTTCCGGACCCAGGCGGCGCTGGTGGTGCCGGGCGGCCTGCCCGAGCCCGCCGCGCCCGCCTTCTTCGCCGCGGCCGCCGAGGCGGTGCGCGAGCTCGTCGCCATCACAGAGGGGCGGGCCTTCGTCCTCTCCACCAGCCAGGCCGGCATGCGGGCGCTGAGGGAGGCCCTCGACGACCTCGAGTTCCCGCTCCTCACCCAGGGCGAGCGGCCCAAGGCGAAGCTGCTCGACGCCTTCCGGGAGCGGCCCTCGGTGCTGTTCGCCACCCAGAGCTTCTGGGAGGGCGTCGACGTGGTGGGGGAGGCCCTCTCGCTGGTGGTCATCGACAAGCTGCCCTTCGCCCCGCCGAGCGACCCGGTGGTGGCAGCCCGCATGCGCGCCCGCAAGGCGGAGGGGCGCGACGCCTTCGCCGAGATCGCGGTGCCCGAGGCCGCCCTGGCCCTGAAGCAGGGCTTCGGCCGCCTCATCCGCAGCCGCCGCGACCGCGGCCTGGTGGCGCTCCTCGACCGCCGGATCCTCGAGCGGGCCTACGGGAAGGCCTTCCTCGCCACCCTGCCGCCGGCGCCGCTCCTCACGAGCGTGGAGGCCGCCCGCTCCTGGTGGCAGGCCCGCCCGGGGGCGCCCGGGGACGGCGCCTGAGGGGGCGCCCTCAGGCGCTGGTGCTGCGCCGGCGGGCGGCCTCGGCCGACTCCAGGTCCAGGGCCGGCAGGCGCACCGTGAAGGTGGAGCCCTGGCCCGGGTGGGTGGCGATGTCCATCGAGCCGCCCAGGGAGAGCACGATGTGCCGGGCGAGGGCCAGGCCGACCCCGGCGCCGCGCTCGGGCGACTTGGTGGTGAAGTGCGGCTCGAAGATCCGCTTGAGCTGGGCGGCGTCCATGCCCCGTCCGGTGTCCGAGACCCGCACCACCGCGCTCCCGCCCTCGCGGAAGAGCTCGACCGCGATGCGGTTGGGGCGGCCCTCCTCGCGCGACTGCACCGCGTTGGTGACGAGGTTCAGGACCACGTCGAGCAGCTCGCCGCGCCGGCCGAGCACGTAGACCGGCGCCCGCACCTCCACCCGCGCCCCCACCGCCCGCAGCTCCTGGGCGGCGGCGCGGGTGACCGCCTCGACCACCTCGGCGAGCGCCACCGGCTGCAGCGGCTCGCGGGCCGGGGCCCGCCGGGTGAGCGAGCGCAGGTTGGCGGCGATGCGGTGGATGCGCTCCATCCCGGCCAGGCTCTCCTCCACCGCCCCGGGTGCCTCGCGGCGGGCGAAGGCCACCTCCTGGCGCTCGAGGACCGCCCGCGCCTCGGGCGAGCGGCCGGCCGCTTCGGCGAGCGCGCCGAGCTCGGCGAGGGCCCGCTCGTAGGCCCCGAGGTAGCCCTTCAGCTCGGTCAGGTTGGCGCTGACGAAGGCGGTGGGGCTCACCACCTCGTGGGCCACCCCGCCCACGAGCGCGCCCACCGCGGCGAGCTTGTCGGCCTCCACCAGCCGGGCGTAGAGCCGCCGCTCCTCCCCCACGTCGCGCGCCACCCGCACCAGCTTCTCGCCGACGCGGGTGATGGTGACCTCGAAAAGGGTGTCGAAGACCCCGTCCTCGATCTCGACCACGCCCTCGGCCTGCTCGGTCCACCACCGGTCCGGGTGGCCGGCCAGCACCTCGTCGAGCGGCCGCTCGACGAGCTCGCGGGCGCGCGCCCCCACCGCCTTGGCGAAGGCCTCGTTGAAGCGGATGAGGTGGCCGTGGCGATCGGTGACGAAGACGAGCTCGGAGAGGCGGTCGAAGGAAGCCTCCCACTCGCGCCGCCCCTCCTCGAAGCGCGCCAGCACGCGGCGCCGCGAGGACTCGGCCTGCTCGCGCAGCCGCACCAGGTGGGCGGCCAGCATGGCCACCGTGGCCAGGATCCCCCACTCGGTGATCCAGCGGGTGACGAGACCGGAGGTGACGCGCGAGGGGTCGAAGCGCAGCGCGATGGCGTCGGCCACCACGAGCAAGAGGCAGGAACCCGCCCCCACGGCCGCCACCTCCCGCGGGCGCGGCAGGGCGATGGCCGCGCCCACCACGGCGAGGAGGACCCCGTAGCGCAGGGCGCTCACCGGGTCGTGGTAGAGGACCGCTGCCCCGAGCGGCAGGCAGGCGAAGAGGGCGGTGTCGAGCCGCGCGAAGCGCAGGAGCGAGGCGGCCGGCCGGTCGGCGGAGGCGACCAGCGCCGCGACGCCGTTGGCGCCGAAGAGGACGCAGCCCAGCGCGAGGCTCATCCAGGGGGCCGGGCGGTTGAGGAGCAGGTCGCCCGCGAGCCCGAGCACGATGAAGATGGGCACCGCCACCCAGCGCAGCCGTACGAGCCAGCGCAGGCGCTCCAGGGGGTCGGGGACGGCCGGGGCCGCGTCGGGGAGGTCGGGCACGGCGGCGAAGCGGCGGCCCTCGGAGTGCGGCACCGGGGTCGAGGCCGGGCCTTTCTCGCGCGCGGGGCGGGCGCGGTGGAACGGGGAGCGGAGCGGGCGAGCGTTCATCAGTCGGGGTGGGCGCGGAGCGTCCTTCGGGGGGCCTATGTCGCTCCGTAGGCGCACCTGCGTCAAGAGCGTACCTTGGGGGGGCCCTCGCTAGCGAAGGGAGGGCGTCACACATCCGCCCCACCCGCCCCTGGGCCTCGAGCTCGGTTCCTCGCGCGGGGCGAGCGCCCGGGAGCGGGCGGGCGTGCTGGCGGCCATTCCCCCGCCGGCTGGATCAGGACGACGGTCCGGGACTAGACTTTACCCCGCGAGGACGCATGGTCGCCATCAACAGCGAATCGCGGGAGGTCGCCCTCAAGGTCGTCTATTACGGGCCGGCGCTCTCCGGGAAGACGACGAACCTCCAGGCGCTCTTCCAGAAGATCGATCCCGCCGTGCGCGGGCGGCTCATGACCCTCGACACCAAGGACGACCGCACCCTGTTCTTCGACATGATGCCGGTGTACTTCCGCAGCGCCTCCGGCATCAAGGTGAAGCTGAAGCTCTACACCGTGCCGGGCCAGGTGATGCACGAGTCGACCCGGCGCATCGTCCTGCAGGGAACCGACGCCATCGTCTTCGTCGCCGACGGCCGCCGCGCCGAGACCGCCTCCACCTACGCCTACTGGGTCAACATGCTGAAGAACCTGGAGGCGAACGGGCTCGACCCGCGGGCCCTGCCCATCGTGGTCCAGCTCAACAAGCGCGACCTGCCCGATCTCCGCAGCGAGGACGAGCTCAAGGACCTCACCCAGGTGGTGAAGCCGGTCTTCATGCCGGCGGTGGCCATCCGCGGCGAGGGGGTGCTCGAGACCCTCCACTGCCTGCTCGTCCACCTCTACCGCTCGCTCGACCCGCGGGTGGGCTTCGAGAAGAACTTCCGCATCAGCGAGGCCGAGTTCATCGCCCAGCTCTTCTCGCACGTCGACCTGCGCGGGACCAAGCTCGCGAGCGCGGGGGCCGCGCCGTGACCGGCCTGCCTCCCTCCGTGCTCCAGCAGGAGGTCGCCCTGGGCGATCTCCTCGACGCCCGCACCTTCACCGAGGTCTGCCAGTCCTTCGCCGAGCTCTACCGGGTGGGGGTGAAGGTCTTCGACGCCCAGGGGAACCGGCTCGTCGAGGTCAAGGTGGGCAACGCCGACTTCTGCGGCTACATCTGGCAGAAGCCGGAGGGGCGCTCCCAGTGCATGGCCACCGTGCAGCGGGTGAAGGGCGACCAGGTGCCCGACGAGCCCAAGCCGGTGGCCTTCGACTGCTTCTCGGGCTGCCGCTACGTGGTGCAGCCGGTGGTCTACGAGGGCGACGTCATCGGCCGCATCGTCTTCGGGCCCTTCGTCCCCGACGGGCTCGCGCAGCTGCCGCGGACGCTCACCTCCATCGCGCCGGACTTCGACGCCGCGCTGGCCGCCACCTACCTGCAGAAGATCAGGCGGGTGCCCCAGACGACCGCCGAGAAGATCATGAAGCACTTCTCGGAGATCCTCGACGTCCTCGTCTTCAGCGGGCACAAGAACCTGCTCACCGCCCGCCTGCACATCGAGGCCGTGCAGGAGAGCTACCGCGAGCTGCAGGACAAGAACCGCCAGCTCGAGGACAGCTACGGGAAGCTGAAGGAGCTCGACCGGCTGAAGTCCAACTTCCTCGCCACCATGAGCCACGAGCTGCGCACCCCCCTCACGAGCGTCATCGGCTACTCCGAGATGATGCTGGAGGGGCTCGGCGGGTCGCTCACCGACGAGCAGCGCGAGTACATCGGCATCATCATGGAGAAGGGGGAGAACCTGCTCCAGCTCATCACCTCCATCCTCGACATCACCAAGATCGAGGCCGGACGCATCCGGCTGGTCATGTCGGAGGTGGACCTCTCGCAGCTCCTGCGCGACGCCGCCGCCACCGTCCTCCCCCAGGCGCGCAAGAAGCGCATCACCGTCAACTGCGAGGCGCCCCAGGACCTGCCCAAGGTGCAGTCCGACCGCGAGAAGGTCCGCCAGTGCCTGGTGAACCTGGTCTCGAACGCGGTCAAGTTCACCCCGGCCGGCGGGCAGGTCACGGTCGGCGCCGCGCTGGCCCCGCCCGACCGGGTGGCGCTCTTCGTCTCCGACACCGGGATCGGCATCGCCGAGGAGCACCTCGCCAAGGTCTGGGACGTCTTCTACCAGGTGGACGGGTCCAACACCCGCGAGTACGGCGGGGCCGGCCTCGGACTCGCCATCGTGAAGAGCTTCGTCGAGGCCCACGGCGGCGAGGTGCAGGTGAAATCGACCCCCGAGACCGGCTCGACCTTCACCCTCTACCTGCCCCTGCGCAGCGAGAGAGCCGCGCCGGTGCCCGCCCCCCCGGCCGAGCGGCGAGCCTCCTAGCGCCGACGCGCCCCGTGAACGAGTTCGAGCTCATCGACCTCTTCGTGCGCGGGGCGCCGCGCGGGGGCGAGGGGGTGGTGCTCGGCATCGGCGACGACGCCGCGGTCCTCGAGCCCCCGCCGGGCGAGGAGCTCGTCATGACCGTCGACGCGGTGGTGGAGGGAGTGCACTTCGACCGAAGCTTCTCGCCCGAGGAGATCGGCTACAAGGCCCTGGCGGTGAACCTCTCCGACCTGGCCGCCATGGGGGCCCGCCCGCTGTGGGCGCTCTGCGCGCTCGCCACCCGGCGCGGGGAACGCGCCGAGCGCCTGGCCGGGGTGGGCCGCGGGCTCGCGGCCTGCGCCCGCGTCCACCGAGTCGCCCTGGTGGGCGGCAACGTCACCCGGGCGAGCGAGCTCTCCCTGACCGTCACCGTGGTGGGCGCGGTGCGCCCGGGGAGGGCCCTCACCCGGGCCGGCGGCCAGCCGGGGGATCAGGTCCTCGTCTCGGGGACGCTCGGCGACGCCGCGGCCGGGAGGAGGAAGGGGGCCCCGAGGGCGCTCGTGGAGCGCCAGCGGCGCCCCCGCCCACGCCTCGCCCTCGGCCGGGCCCTCGCGCCGCTGGCCCACGCCGGGCTGGACGTCTCCGACGGCCTGCTCCAGGACCTCGGCCACCTGTGCGCGGCCGCCGGGCTCGGGGCCACCGTCCGCCTCGAGGCCCTGCCGCTCTCGCTCGCCTACCGCCGGCTGGAGGGGCGGCGCCGCCGCCCGCTCGAGGCCGCGCTCGCCGGCGGCGAGGACTACGAGCTCCTGGTGGCCGTGCCGCCGGGGCGGGTGAGGCGGGCGCGCTCCCTGGCTCGAAAGGTGGGAGTCCGGCTCACCGCGGTGGGGGAGCTCACTCCCACCCCCGGCCTGCGGGTGGTCGACGCGCGGGGCGAGGAGTACCGCCTCCGCGCCCTCGGCCACGATCACCTGCGCGCACCGCGGGCCTAGCCCTTTGGACA
>DATJVF010000470.1:0-2276 GCA_035501995.1 Anaeromyxobacteraceae bacterium | reverse complement strand
CTCGCGCACCGGCTTCTCGCGCCTGGCGCGGGCGTTGCGCAGCTCGGCCTCGGCGCGGCGCCGCTCGCGCGGATTCTCGCGGTCCGGCCCGGCTCGCTCGGGCGGCGCCGCCTCGGGCTCGAGGGCCTTCATCTCCCGCTGGTGGTAGAGCCAGTCGTCGAGGTTCCCGGGCTGGTCGACGAGGCCGCCGTCCTTCACCTCCCAGATGCGGGTGGCGAGCCCGTTCAGGAAGCTCCGGTTGTGCGAGACGAAGAGCATGGTGCCGGCGTAGCCCTTGAGCGCCTCGATGAGGGCCTCCGAGGAGGCGAGGTCGAGGTGGTTCGTGGGCTCGTCGAGGAGCAGGAAGTTCGAGCGCAGGAGCAGGATGCGCGCCAGGGCCACCCGGGCCCGCTCCCCGCCCGAGAGGACGCCGATGGGCTTGTCGACGTCCCCGCCCGAGAAGAGGAACCCGCCGGCCACGCTGCGCACGAAAGCCTCGCCTACCTCGGGTACCACGCTCCACAGCGCCTCGAGGATGGTGGCCCGGGGGTCGAGGGCGGCGTACCGCCCGGGGTCGAGCACCGCGCCCGCCGGCGCGGCCAGGGGGCCGCGCTCGGGGAGGACGTGGTGCTGAGCGTAGTAGCCGGGGAGGACGCCGTGCCCGAGCTTCACGGCGCCGGCGTCGGGGGCGAGCTCGCCGGCCACGAGGCGAAGGAGGGTGGTCTTCCCGGCGCCGTTCGGCCCGATGACCGCGATCCGCTCGCCGCGGAGCACCTGGGCCGAGAGGTCGCGGTAGACCGCCCGCTCGCCGAAGGCCTTGGAGACGCCCTCGAGCTTCAGCACCTCCCGACCCGAGCGCGGGGCCGGTGCGAAGGAGAAGCTGAGGGTGGCTCGCTCCTCGTAGAGCGCCACCTCCTCCAGGCGGTCGAGCATCTTCTGCCGGCTCTGGGCCTGCCGGGCCTTGGTGGCCTTGGCGCCGAAGCGGTCGATGAAGCCCTGCAGCTCGGCGCGGCGCGCCTCCACCCTCCGCGCCTTCGACCGCTGCTGTTCCCGCTCCTCGGCGCGCTGCCGGAGGTAGGCGTCGTAGTCCCCGGCGTAGGCGCGCAGCCCCTCCGGCTCGAGCGAGAGCACCCGGTCGATCTGCCGGTTCAGGAACTCTCGGTCGTGGCTCACGAGGAGGAGCGCCTTCCTCGTGCCGCGCAGGAAGCCGTCGAACCAGGCCAGGGCCGGCACGTCGAGGTGGTTCGTCGGCTCGTCGAGCAGGAGGAGGTCCGGGTCCTGGAGCAGGATCCCGGCCAGGGCCGCCCGCATCTGCCAGCCCCCGGAGAAGGTGGCGAGGTCGCGGTCGAGGTCGGCCTGCGCGAAGCCGAGCCCGCCGAGGATGCGCTCGGCGAGGTGCCGGCCGTGGCGCTCCTCGAAGTGGTCGAGTTCGGCGTGCAGATCGGCGAGGGCCTGGGAGAGCTCGAGCTGCTCCTCGGGGCTCCTCGCCTCGCCGAGCGCGGCCTCGGTCGCGGCGAGCCGCGCCTCCACCTCCCCGCGGCCAGGCACCGAGGCGAGCACCGTCTCGAGCAAGGGACCGCCGCCCGGCGCCGCCACCTCCTGGGGCAAGTAGCCGGCCCGCGCGCCGCGGCGCCAGGCCAGGGTCCCCTGGTCGGCCGAGGCCTCCCCGGCCAGGATCCTGAGGATCGAGGACTTGCCGCTGCCGTTCGCGCCGATGAGCCCGATGCGGTCCCCGGTGGCCACGGTGAAGCCGGCCTCGGCGAAGAGGACCTTGGGGCCGAAGGCGAGCGAGAGGCCATTCGCGGTGACGAGAGACACGCGGAGGGCGCTCTTAACCTTTCTTCACCGGGCCGACAAGCGCCGTGCGCAGGGAGCGGACAGTCTCCTTCCCGAAGGAGACAAGGAGATGCGCATGAAGAAGATCCTGTGGAGTGTGCTCGCGGTGGTGACCCTCCTCGGCGGCGGCCTGGTCCTCACCGCCTTCTCTGGCCCTCGCTCGGGTGACCCGGGCCGCCTCGACCGCTTCGTTACCCACCGGCTCGACGACCTGCTCGACGACGTGAGGGCCACCGACGCCCAGCGCCAGCAGATCCGGGCCCTGAAGGACCGGGTCCTGGCCGACGGCCGGGCGGCCCGCGCCGGGCAGGCCGAGGCGAGGCGGGAGCTCATGGCCGAGTGGCGCAGCGACGCCCCCGACCAGGCCAAGGTGAAGGCCATCGTCGACGCCCGCGCCGACGCCATGAAGAAGATGGCCGAGGAGGTGGCGGACGCCATGGGTGAGGTGCACGGGATCCTGA
>DATJVF010000469.1:0-5462 GCA_035501995.1 Anaeromyxobacteraceae bacterium | reverse complement strand
CGGCGCAGCCGACCGGCGAGATGGCGACCGTGCGGTCCTGGACGCCCAGCTTGTCGATGGCCTCGGCGAGGTACTTGTGGACGAGCCCGTGACCGCAGCCGGGGCAGTAGTGGGTCCCCTGCGCCTTCAGGCCCTCGGCGTGGTCGTGCCGCTCGAACCGCTCGTAGAAGGTGCTCATGCGAGCACCGCCTCTCTCACCCGAAGCCCGCACACCGCGTCGACGATCTCGCGCTGCGAGGGCAGGATGCCGCCCTGGCGTCGCACGTGACGGAGGTCGACCGCCCCCGCCCGGCCGGCGTGGCTCAGGGCGAGCCGGAGCTCGTCCTCGAGCTGGCCGGCGCTGGCCTCGACCACGAACACCTGCCGGGCGCGCCCGAGCAGGGGTTCGAGGTGGCGGATGGGGAACGGCCACACCGTCTGCGGCCTGAACAGGCCGGCCTTGACCCCCTGCTCGCGCAGGGTGCGGATGGCGCCCTTGGCCATGCGCCCGGGGGTGTTGCAGGCCACGATGAGCACCTCGGCGTCCTCGCAGCGGAAGAGGTCGGCGCGCTGCTCGGCCTCGGACATGCGCCGGTACTTCTCGACCAGCTGGTCGTTGCGCTTCTCGAGGTCGACCTCCTTGAGGAGGATGGAGGCGATGAGGTTCTGCCGGTGAGCGGCGTCGCCGTAGACCGCCCAGGGCGGCAGGCCCGGCTCCACGAGCTCGCCGGGCAGGTGGACCTTGCCGGTCATCTGGCCGAGGTAGCCGTCGGCCAGCACCACCACCGGGTTGCGGTAGCGGAAGGCCAGCTCGAAGGCCAGCATGGTGAAGTCCAGCATCTCCTGGGGGGTGGCCGGGGCGAGCGCGATGGCGTGGGTGTGCCCGTGGCCGAGGCCGCGGCAGGCGAGCTTCAGGTCGGACTGCTCCGGCCCGATGTTGCCGAGCCCGGGGCCGGCCCGCATCACGTTCACGAAGACCCCCGGCACCTCGGCCCCGATCATGTAGGAGATCCCCTCCAGCATCAGGCTGAAGCCGGGCGAGGAAGTGAAGGTCATGGACCGCCGTCCGGCCGCGCCGCACCCGTACATCATGTTGACGGCGGCGACCTCGCTCGCCGCCTGCAGGAACTGGCCGCCGAGCTTGGGGAGCAGCCGCGCCATGAGCTCGGCCCCCTCGGTGGAGGGCGTGATGGGATAGCCGAAGAAGTGGCGGCAGCCGGCGAGGAGGGCCCCCACCGCCGAGGCGTGAGTGCCCTTCAGGACGAGCGGTGCGCCGGCGGGCAAGGCGGTCCGCAGGGTGGGGATCTCGGCGGCCGACGGGAGGCGCTCGAGCGCCGGGAGCGCGCAGGCCGCCACCTCGGCGGCGCCGAGGCCGTAGGGCTCCGGGCAGGCCTCGAGGCACAGCCCGCACTCGTTGCAAGCGGTGAGGTCGAGCACCACCGGGATGAGGCCGCTCAGCGGGTTGATCTCGGTGCCGGCGGCGATGCAGCCGCGGGCGCAGGCGGAGATGCAACGCCCGCAGCCCTTGCAGTGCTCTTCTCGAAGGGTGGGCTTGGTACGAGCGAGCATGGCGATCTCCTCGGGCCGGCATTTTCTCACCCTGGAGGGGGCGGTGGCGAGGGCCCGGCGCGCGGGCGGAACTCGCCGCGAGAGCCCCCGCCCAGGGCGCTCTCGCCTGCCGCCAGCTCCGAGCCCGGCCCTCGCGGCGGAGTGCGTCATCGCTCGGGTAACGTCTGTTTAGCGGGTGGGGCGACCGCGCGAGGCCCTGTACGCCTCGGCGCGGGCGGGCGGCTGCGCTGTTTTGACGCAGGCCGGGCCCGTTCGCCGGGGCGCCTCGGGCTCTGCCCTCAGCCGAAGTAGGGCGGCTCTTGGCCGGGCTTCCACTTGATGTTGCAGCCGATGCTGGCCACCTGCTTCTCGTCGGGGGCTCGGCCGGCCGCCACCGCCTCGAGGGCCGCGCGGAGTGCGGCCCCGGTGACCGGCTTGCCGCTGCTCGGCCGGCTGTCGTCGAACTGGCCGCGGTAGGCGAGCTCGAGGTTGCCGTCGAACAGGTAGAGGTCGGGGGTGCAGGCGGCGCGGAAGGACTTCGCCACCTCCTGCGTCGCGTCGAAGAGGAAGGGGAAGCGCCACCCCTCGCGCCGGGCCAGCTCCCGCATGGCGGCCGGGCCGTCCTGCGGGTAGGTCCCCTCGTCGTTCGAGTTCACCGCCACGACCGCGAAGCCCCGGTCGAGGGCGGCATGCGCCACCCGCACGAGCTCGGCCTGGATGTGCTGGACGTACGGGCAGTGGTTGCAGATGAAGGCGACGAGGAGGCCCTTCTTCCCGCGCGCCTCGGCGGCGGCGTCGACCGTGCGACCGCTCACCGCGTCCTCGAGGCGCAAGGCCGGGAGCGGGGTGCCGAGCGCCAGCATGGTGGAGGGGGTGGCCATGGATGGTCTCCGGATGAGGTGAGGCCAGAGGATAACGCCTGGCGGGCGAAGGCGCCTCAACCATGGGCGAGGGGGTCCGCGCCCCGGGCCTTGGGGCGGCGGCCTTTCGGCGGCTGCACCGGCTCTCGAGGCGACCGCGGGCGCGTCGCCCCGCGGCGAGCGCGAGGGCCGGCGCGCCGCACCGCCCAAGAGGTCGCGCTCGTCGCCGCGATGCCGAACTCCTCATCGCCGCGCAGGGCGTCTTGATAGAGCGCCTCCCGCCGTTCGGTCTTGAGGGGCCCCTCGAGCGCGCTCGCTCGGGTGCGCGCCTCAGCGCCCCTGGGCGTTCGAGGTGCGCGGAGCGGGCGTCCCCCGGCGCACGGGTGGGCGCCCTCCCCGCACGGCCACACCGCGGCGGGCCGCGCCGCGGGCCCTCCGGGGCGAGAGACCGGCCTCGGCCGGGGGGGCGGCGAAGGGATTCAGGGCCGCCTGCAGGACGCTTCCCGCCGCGCCCACGGCGCAGGCGTTGAGGCCGAACCGGCACAGCCGGATGGGGACCGGGGCGTCGGCGTGAAGCCCCGCGTTGCGCTGCATCGCCCGGATGGCCGGCAGGACGAAGTCGGGCCCGAGCTGGCAGAGCGGCCCGCCGAGCACGATGACCTCCGGGTCGATGGTGTTGGAGAGGTTCTGCATGAGCACACCCAGGTACTCGCCGGAGCGCGCGGCGGCCCGGATGGTGGCCTCGTCCCGGCGCGCGATCCGATCGACGAGCTCCTCGATGGCGAGGATGGGGGTGTCCTTGCGGGTGGCGTAGCGGCTCACCGCCCGTTGCGACACGAACGCCTCGGCGCACCCGCGGCGGCCGCAGGCGCAAGGTGGGCCCCGCCGCTCGAGAATGGTGTGGCCCACCTCTCCGGCCAGGCCGCGCTGGCCGAGGTACAGGCGATCGCCGAGCACCACCCCGGCGCCGAGCCCGATGCCCATGCTGAGGTAGACGAGCGGGCCCTCGTGGTGCTCGGTGCCGAAGAGGTACTCGCTCAGGGCAGCCGCCTTGGCCTCGTTGAGGACGTGCACCTCGAGCTCGCCCAGCCCCAGCTCGGCGAGGCCGGCCTCCACGAGGTCGCCGATGAGGATGTCGTGCCACCCCACGTTGGGCGCGAAGCGCAGGGCCCCGGTCTTCAGATCTATGCTGCCCGGCACGCCCACGCCGAGCCCGAGAGTGCGCCGGCCCTGCTCGACGAGCGTGGCGTGGGCTTCGGCCACCATGCGGCACAGCCGCCCGATCGAGCGCCGCACGTCGTTGTGGCGGTAGGCCACCGTCCGCGAGGAGAGGATCTCCCCCCGGAGGTTGCAGGAGACGACGTTCAGGTAGTCGACGCCCACCTCCGCGCCGAGGAGCCCGATCCGCTCCCGGTCGAGCGCGAGCGGGGTGGGCCTTCGCCCCGCCCGCGGGCTCGCCGAGGGCTCGATCTGGCGGAGCCATCCCTCGCGGATGAGGTCGAGCACCAGCAGGCCGACGGTGGTCTTGGTGAGGCCGGTCCGCTGCGCGAGCTCGACGCGCGACAGGCCCGGCTCCGCCTTGACGAGCCGGATGACCGCCATGCGGTTCAGGTGCTTGAGCAGGCGCTGGTCGCCGGTCATGTCGCGCCCCTTCTTCGAGCGGGACCCCGCCCTTGAACCTAACAGAAAGGAGCCGGCCCATCCCCCTGCCCGGAGGCGATGGAAGGGCGATCCCGAGGGCCAGGAAGGCCTTCCGCCGACGGTCGAGGCCTGTCCACCGCTCACCACGAGAACTTAGCCGAGGCGGGGGAGCCCTCGTCCCGGGGTGGCCCGGCGGGAGAGGTCGGGCTATGCCCAGGGCGAGTTCCCGCCTGCGCATCACCTGAGGATGGTACTGTCGGCGGCCCCTGGGCCGGCTCAGGATGAGAGGGTTTACTGCCAAAGGCTTCCCCGACGGTGGGGCAGGCTGGCCCGTGAGGGTACCCATGCCGGTGCACCGCTCGCTCTTCGTCGTCCTGTCCGTCGCCGCGCTCGTCGCCCTCCTCTCGGCGCCGGCCTGCAGTAGCAACTGCACGCGCCAGGCCGACGGCAGCTGCGCCGGGACGGCCAGCGTTTCGACGACCGACGGCGGGGTGACCATCTCCGACGGCGGGGTCTCGACCTTCGAGCCTTACGGGACGGTGCCGAGCGGCGGGCACATCTCGCTCGACTGCTCGCCTCACCAGATCCCGGCCTACTCCGATCACGACTGCCTGTACTCGCACTACCAGAACCCGGAGACCGTCACCTGCACCTTGAAGCTCGCCGATCGCTACGGGGTCGTCATCGGCGTGGCGACCCCGGTCTCGTTCATGGCCGAGGCGGGGGTGATTTCGCCGGTGGAGGTGAGCCCGGCCTACCCGGCCGACCCGAGCACGCTCGGCCACGCCACCGGCTACCTGGAGGTCTTCGGGGGTCCGCTCCCGGCCGACGTCGAGCCCATGTCGGGCGAGCTATCGGTCTCCTACGACTTCGGCTGCGGCACCCGCACCGCCAACCCGCGGGACGGCTACGTGACGGTCATCGCCTGGGTGAAGGGCGAGGAGGGCTTCGTCGACGTGAACCAGAACGGTAAGTACGACCCGGGCGAGCCGTTCCTCGACGAGGGCGAGCCGTACGTCGACGCCAACGACAACGGCCAGTGGGACCAGGGCGAGTGGTACCTGGACGTGAACCAGAACGGCAAGTACGACGGTCCGAACGGCAAGTGGGACGCCGACACCGTCATCTGGACCCAGACGCGCATCGTCTACACCGGGCTCCCGGCCATCGCCGTCAATGCTTCCGGGCAGGAGGAGCTCTCGCGCCTCTACAACTCCAGCGGACCGACGCCGCCCGGACCGACCGACCCGGCCACGCCCTTCGCCCTGCCCGTAAACCCCCCGCCGACGGTGGTCGGCTTCACGAACTTCGACGCCTTCTTCACCGACATCCTCCTGAACCCGCTCGATCCCTCGAGCACCTACCAGGCCACCACGCTAGACGGGCTCGTTGCGGTGCAGATGTCCACCCCCGAGCTGCCCCTGCGCTCAGCCC
>DATJVF010000468.1:0-8651 GCA_035501995.1 Anaeromyxobacteraceae bacterium | reverse complement strand
CCGTCGGCGGCCGCGGCACGCTCTACGGGGCGGTGATCGGCGCCGTGCTCGTCACCCTCGCGAAGAGCTGGCTCACCAACGCCTACCCGGAGTTCTGGCTCTTCTTCCTGGGCCTGCTCTTCATCCTCGTGACCCTCTTCCTGCCCGAGGGGGTGATCGGGCTCGGCCGCCGCCTGTGGCGCAAGGGGACGGCCTAGTGAGCCCCCTCGCGCCGCGCCCGGAAGAGGGCGTCCTCGAGTCGGCCGGGATCGTGCACGCCGCGAGGCCCGGGGTCCTCGACGCCTCGCACCGCGTGATCCTCTACCTCGAGGAGGTCACCGTCACCTTCGACGGGTTCAGGGCCCTCGACAAGCTCACCCTCTACGTGGACCGCGGAGAGCTCCGCTGCGTCATCGGCCCGAACGGCGCCGGCAAGACCACCATGATGGACGTCATCACCGGCAAGACGCGCCCGGACGCGGGGACCGTCTACTTCGGGCAGACCATGGACCTCACCCGCATGAGCGAGGCCCAGATCGCCCAGGCCGGGATCGGGCGCAAGTTCCAGAAGCCGACCGTCTTCGAGCGCCACTCGGTCTTCGAGAACCTCGAGCTGGCCCTCGCCTCCAACCGGGGGGTGCGGCACAGCCTGTTCGCCGTGGTCGACGAGGCGGTGCGAGACCGGGTGGCCGACATGCTGCGCTTCATCCGCCTCGAGGGCCAGGCCGCGCGGCCGGCCGGGCTGCTCTCGCACGGCCAGAAGCAGTGGCTGGAGATCGGCATGCTGCTCGTCCAGAATCCGCGGCTCTTGCTCCTCGACGAACCGGTGGCCGGGATGAGCGACGACGAGACCGAGCGCACCGCCGAGCTCATCACCTCCCTGGCCGGCAAGCACTCGGTGGTGGTGGTCGAGCACGACATGGAGTTCATCGCCCGCCTGGGCGGCAAGGTGACCGTGCTCGACGAGGGCCGGGTGCTGGCGGAGGGGAGCCTGGAGGCGGTGCAGGCCGATCCGAAGGTCATCGAAGTGTACCTGGGGCGCTGACATGCTCACCGTGGAGGGGGTCGACCAGTTCTACGGCGGCAGCCACATCCTGCGCGGGGTCTCCTTCGAGGTGGCGCCGGGCGAGGTCACCGCCGTGCTCGGACGCAACGGCGTCGGCAAGACCACCCTCCTGAAGGCGGTGATGGGGCTCATCCCGGTGGCCTCGGGGCGGGTGGCCTTCGGGGGGGCGGACCTCACCCGGGCCGCGCCTCACCGGCGCGTGCGCGAGGGCATCGGCTACGTGCCCCAGGGCCGCGAGATCTTCCCGCGGCTCACGGTGGAGGAGAACCTGCTCACCGGGCTCGCCTCCCGTCCGCGCGGGGCGAGGATCCCCGAGCGCGTCTTCATCCTCTTCCCGGTGCTGCGGACCATGCTCAGGCGCCGCGGGGGCGACCTCTCCGGCGGCCAGCAGCAGCAGCTCGCCATCGCCCGCGCCCGGGCCATGGAGCCGAGGCTGCTCAGCCTCGACGAGCCGACCGAGGGCATCCAGCCCTCCATCATCAAGGAGATCGAGCGCGCCATCCGGAGCCTGGCCGGCCAGGGCGAGATGGCCATCCTGCTCGTCGAGCAGTATTACGAGTTCGCCCGGAGCCTCGCCGACCGCTACCTGGTCATGGAGCGGGGCGAGATCGTGAAGCGCGGGGACGGGGAGGGGATGGAACGGGACGGCGTGCGGGATCTGCTCGCACTATAAGGGGCGTCGGGCCGCGAGCGGCCCGGCTTCATTCCATGCGCTCTCCCCCGCCGAGCGGGGCGAGCGGGGTGACCCGTGGCACTACGCGTCGCCAGGGCCGTGCAGCAGCGCGAGGGCGAGGAGCGCGAACCCGGGGCGAGCCGCCCGGGGGCGGGCCGGCTCGCCGTGGCCCGGGTGGCCGGCAGGAGCGCTCTGGTGGCCTGCGCCGCCACGAGCCCCCTCCACCTCTTCACCCCCCGGGCGGCGGGCGAGGCGGTGTGGGCCATCGCCACCACCCACGGCGGTGGGCTCCTCGCCGGCGACGAAATCGAGCTCGACCTTCAGGTCGGACCCGGCGCCCGGGCCCTCTACGGAACGCTCTCCAACACCCGCGTCTACCGCTCGACCGGGGCCCTGACCGTGCAGCGGCTCACCGCCGAGATCGCGCCCGGCGCGACCCTCGGGGTGCTGCCCGAGCCGACAGCCTGCTTCGCCGGGGCCCGCTTCCGGCAGGAGCAGCGCTTCGCGCTCGCCCCCGGGGCGAGCCTCCTCCTCCTCGATGCCTTCACCGAGGGACGCGGCGCGCGCGGCGAGCGATGGGCCTTCGAGGCCTGCCTCTCCCGCAACGTCGTCGAGGTGGGCGGGCGGCTTCTCCTCGCCGACGGCCTGCGGCTCGTCCGGGGCGAGGGGCCCTCCCCGGCCGACCGCATGGCCGGGATGGCCATGGTGGCGACCCTGGTCGCGCTCGGGCCGGCGGTGGCGGTTGGGGCCCGGCGCCTCCTCGAGCGGCACGCCGCCCTGCCGGTCGATCCGGGCGCGGCGGTCTTCTCGGCGGCGAGCCCGCTCGGCGACGGGGTCCTCCTGCGCCTCGCGGCGCCCACGGTGGCGGCCGGCGCCGCCTTCGTCCGCGAGAGCCTCGCCTTCGCCGCGCCGCTCTTCGGCGGCGATCCCTTCCAACGCAGGCCCTGACAGGGAGAAGCCCCATGCACCTCACGCCCCGCGAGATCGACAAGCTCCTCTTGCACCAGGCCGGCACGCTGGCCCAGAAGCGGCTCGCCCGCGGGCTGCGCTTGAACCAGCCCGAGGCGGTGGCCCTCATCGCCAGCGTGCTCCTCGAGCTCATCCGCGACGGCCGACGGGTGGCCGAGCTCATGGACCTCGGGCGGCGCCTGCTCGGGAAGAGGCAGGTCATGGCCGGCGTGCCCGAGCTCGTCCCCGAGGTCCAGGTGGAGGGGACCTTCCCCGACGGCTCCAAGCTCGTCACCGTCCACCACCCCATAGCCGCCCTGGACGGCGACCTGGCGCTCGCCCTCCACGGCTCCTTCCTGCCCGTCCCGCCGAAGGCGGTCTTCGGGGAGCTCGCCGAGGAGCCGGTGCCGGGGGAGGTGCTGCCCGCCGCGGGCGAGATCGTGCTCAACCAGGGCCGGGTGGCCCACAAGCTCACGGTGACGAACCTCGCCGACCGGCCCATCCAGGTGGGGAGCCACTTCCCGTTCGCGGAGGCCAACCCCTACCTAGAGTTCGACCGGGAGAAGGCCTACGGCAAGCGCCTCGACGTGCCGGCCGGGATGGCGGTGCGCTTCGAGCCCGGCGAGACGAGGACCGTCGAGCTCGTCGAGATCGCCGGCCGGCGGGTGGTGGCGGGCGCGAGCGCGCTCTCGAGCGGGCCGGTCTCCGAGGAGGGGCGCGCCCGCCTGGTCGAGGAGGCGCGCCGGCAGGGGTTCGCCCACCGGGAGGAGCGCTAGCCATGGCCCGCCGCATGGAGCGACGCCACTACGCCGAGGTGTACGGGGTCACCACCGGGGACCGCCTCCGCCTGGGCGACACCGGGCTCGTCCTGGAGGTGGAGCGTGACGCCACCGTCTACGGCGACGAGTGCAAGTTCGGCGGCGGCAAGGTGCTCAGGGACGGCCAGGGCCAGGCGGCCGGCGTCCCCGACGAGAAGGCGCTCGACCTCGTCATCACCAACGCCCTGGTGGTCGACCACACCGGCATCTACAAGGCCGACGTGGGAGTGAAGCGCGGGGCCATCGCCGGGGTGGGCAAGGCCGGGAACCCGGACGTCATGGCCGGCGTCGATCCGGCCCTGGTGGTGGGACCGGCCACCGAGTGCATCGCCGGCGAGGGGCTCATCCTCACCGCCGGCGGCTTCGACTCGCACATCCACTTCATCAGCCCTCAGCAGGCCTTCGAGGCCCTGGCGAGCGGGGTCACCACCTTCGTGGGCGGCGGCACGGGACCCGCCACCGGGACCAACGCCACCACCTGCACCCCCGGCGCCTGGAACGTCGAGCGGATGCTCGAGGCCACCGACGCCCTCCCCCTCAACATCGGGCTCCTCGGCAAGGGCAACACCAGCCGGCCGGAGGGCCTGGCCGAGCAGATCCTGGCCGGGGCGGTGGGCCTCAAGCTGCACGAGGACTGGGGCACCACCCCGGCCACCATCGACACCTGCCTCTCGGCGGCCGATCGCTACGACGTCCAGGTGGCCATCCACACCGACACCCTCAACGAGGCGGGCTGCCTCGAGCACTCGGTGGCCGCCTTCAAGGGCCGCACCATCCACACCTTCCACACCGAGGGCGCCGGCGGCGGCCACGCGCCCGACATCATCCGGGTCTGCGGCGAGCCGAACGTGCTGCCCTCCTCGACGAACCCCACCCGGCCCTTCACCCAGAACACCCTCGACGAGCACCTCGACATGCTCATGGTCTGCCACCACCTCGATCGCTCGGTCCCCGAGGACCTGGCCTTCGCCGAGAGCCGCATCCGCGGCGAGACCATCGCGGCCGAGGACGTCCTCCACGACCTGGGCGCCATCTCCATGATGTCCTCGGACTCGCAGGCCATGGGGCGGGTGGGGGAGGTCATCACCCGCACCTGGCAGACCGCCGACAAGATGCGGCGGGAGCGCGGCCGGCTGCCCGAGGAGCGGGGTGACCACGACAACCTCCGCATCCGCCGCTACGTGGCCAAGTACACCATCAACCCGGCCATCGCCCACGGGATGAGCCACCTCATCGGCTCGGTCGAGGTGGGCAAGCTCGCCGACCTGGTCCTGTGGCGGCCCGGGCTCTTCGGGGCGAAGCCCGAGCTGGTCCTGAAGGGCGGGTTCATCGCCTGGGCCCAGATGGGCGACGCCAACGCCTCCATCCCCACCCCGCAGCCGGTCGCCATGCGGCCCATGTTCGGGGCCTTCGGGGGTGCGGTGGGCGCGACCTCGGTGGCCTTCGTCTCGAAGGGCGCGCTCGAGGCCGGGGTCGCTGAGCGCTACCGGCTTCGGAAGCGCGTCGAGGCGGTCCGCGGCTGCCGCGGGCTCGGCAAGAAGGACATGCGGATGAACGACGCCCTGCCGCACATCGAGGTGGACCCGGAGACCTACGAGGTGAAGGCCGACGGGGTGCTCCTCACGAGCGAGCCCGCGGCGCGCCTCTCCCTCGCCCAGCGCTACTTCCTCTTCTAGATGGATCCCTGGGCCCTCCTCCAGCTCGCCGACTCCGGCCTGCCGACCGGCGGATTCGCCCACTCCGGCGGGCTCGAGGCGGCCCTGCAGCTCGAGCGCTACGCCTTGACCGAGGGCCTGGTCCGCTTCGTCGAGGAGGCGCTGTGGAACGCGGGCGGGTCGGCCCTGCCCTTCGTCGCCCTCGGCCACCTCGCCCCCGAGCGCCTCGAGGACCTCGACCGGCGCTGCGAGGCCACCCTGCCCTCGTCGGTGGCGAACCGGGCCAGCCGCCTGCAGGGCCAGGCGTTCCTGCGCGCCGCCGCCGCCGCCCACCCCCTCGAGGTGGCGCCGCTCGGGCTCGAGCTCGAGCGGGCCGGCTCGCCCGGCCACTTCGCCCCCGTCTTCGGGGCCGTACTCGGGCTCCTCGGGGCGAGCGCCGAGGAGGCGCGGCGGCTCTTCCTCTTCCAGACCGCCCGGGGCATCCTCTCCGCCGGCGTCCGGCTGGGGGTCACGGGACCGCTCGAGGCTCAGCGGCTCCTGGCCGGCCTTTCGGAGACCTCGAAGGCCGTGCTCGCCGCCACCGCCGGCCGCACCGTCGAGGAGGCGGCGGCCACTTCGCCGCTCCTGGACCTCTGGCAGTCCCACCAGGACCGCCTCTACTCGCGTCTCTTCCGGAGCTAGCCATGACCGAGTCTCCTCTCTCGTTCCACGTCGGCCACGAGCACGCGCCCGGGCCGGGGACCTACGCCGGGCGCGAGCGATCGCGCCCCCGGCGCGACTACGCGCGCCGCGCCTTCACCGTGGGCGTGGGGGGCCCGGTGGGCAGCGGCAAGACCGCTCTCGTCCTCGCGCTGTGCCGGAAGCTGCGCGACCAGCTCTCGCTGGCGGTGGTGACGAACGACATCTTCACCCGGGAGGACGCGGAGTTCCTGGTGCGGAACCAGGCGCTCCCGGCCGAGCGCATCCGGGCGGTCGAGACCGGCGGCTGCCCGCACGCTGCCATCCGCGAGGACGTGACCGCCAACGTGCTGGCCCTGGAGGCCCTGACGGCCGAGCACCGGCCCGAGATCCTCTTCTGCGAGTCGGGCGGCGACAACCTGGCCGCCCACTTCAGCCGCGAGCTGGCGGACTTCACCCTCTACGTCATCGACGTGGCCGGGGGCGACAAGGTGCCGCGCAAGGGCGGGCCGGGCATCACCCAGGCCGACCTGCTCGTCATCAACAAGACCGACCTCGCTCCGGCGGTGGGGGCCGATCTGGAGGTGATGCGCCGCGACGCCGCCAAGATGCGCGGCCAGGGTCCCTTCGTCTTCGCCCAGGTCGTCCACGGGGTGGGGGTGGACGCCATCGCCGCGGAGGTGCTCCACGCCTACCGCCACGCGGCGGGGCTCCCCCACTGAAGTTCCCCATCGGGAGGCCCGACCCGGCGGATGAAGGCCGGCCGCTCTTCTCCCCCGCTCGAGCGCGCTCGGCGCCCCCGTGGACCGAGGGTGCCATCCCGCCCGGCGCCGCCCGCCGGTGGCGGGGCCCCGGGAGGCACCGGAGGGGTCTCCACCTGGCGCCGCACCCGAGGCCGGGATATCACCCCCGAAAAAAGAGGAGCCACGGTATGAAGCGCATCGCCAAGGCTGTGTGGAATGGCAGTCTCAAGGCCGGCCGGGGAAGCTTCAGCGTCGCGAGCGGCGCCATCAAGGACCAGAAGTTCAGCTTCGGGACCCGGTTCGGGGAGGATCCGGGCACGAACCCGGAGGAGCTCATCGCGGCGGCGCACGCGAGCTGCTTCAGCATGGCCCTCGGCGCGCAGCTCGGCGAGCGCCAGATCACCCCCGAGGCCGTCGAGACCACCTGCACCATCACCTTCGAGAACCTGACGCTCACGAAGAGCCTCCTCCAGACGACGGTGAGGGCCAAGGGAGCCGACAAGGCCAAGGTGGAGGAGGCCGCCGCGGCGGCCAAGGCCGGCTGTCCCATCTCCAAGGTGCTGAAGCTGGAGATCGCCCTCGAACTCACGGTCGCGGTGTAGCGAGGGCGAGGAGCTGCGCCCCGCCGCCCGAGCAGGGCCGTCGGGCTCGATCAACCCGACCATCGGTCCGACCCGAGGGGCCGGTGGGTGAGGCGCGTGATGCACCCGTGGGGGACGTCGCGGGCCGGCCGGAGGCTCGCTCCCCTAAACGGGTAGTTCCCGAACCCCACCGAGAAGTCCGATAGCTTCCGCCAGTCAGGTCGACGCCGCCCGTGGAGCTCGCCCGCGGGCGGCTCGATCGAGAGCGATGGGCGCATCTCACCCCACCTCGTCCGGCAAGGAGAGCCCGAGCGCCAAGCTGGCCCTCGACCGCTCGCCGCTCCTGCTGGCGGCCGTCACGGTCGCGATCGCCGTCGGCGATCTCCTCGGGTGGTGGCTAGGGCTCAGCCCGTGGACGCGTTGGGTCCCCTCCCTCCCTGCGATGGTGCCGACCACGGCCATCGCCCTCGCGGCGCTCGGCACAGGGATCGCCTGCGCCTCGCGGGCGCGCGCCGGCTCGAGGGCCTGCCGGTGGACGACCCTCGCGCTCGTGGCCTTCGTGCTCTCGATCGCGGGCGCTACCGTCGTGGCCTACGCGGTGGGCCCCGAGCGGCTCTTCCTCCATGAGCTCACCGAGGCGAGCGCACAGTACCGGGGGCGCATGTCGCCCCAGACCGCGGTAGCGCTCGCCTGCCTGGCCGTTTCCTTGGGACTCATGGTCACGAGGCCACCGCACCCCCGGGCCGCTCAGGCCCTGGGCGTCGTCACGGCCACCCTGGCCACGGTGGCGCTCGGCGGCCACGTCCATGGCGCCACGGTCCTCTTCGGCCTCACGAACACCGCCGGCGTGGCGCTGCCGACGGCCATCGCCCTCCTCGCCCTGGCGGCCGGCATCGCCACCCTCGAGGGCGGCTTCGGCCTGCGTACGCTCTTCTTGCGGCCGGGGCCGGCGGGTCGCCACGCCCGCCTGCTCGCCGGCGCCGCGCTGGTGGTTCCCTTCGGCAGCGCGCTCCTGCTCCGCGGCGGGGAGGTCATGGGGTGGTACGACGCGAGCTTCCGCGCGGGAGCCTACCTGGCGGTGATGGTGCTGCTCCTCTCGGCGGTGGTGTGGGCGGCGACCGTCTCGCTCTTCCGGGCGGAGGACGAGCAGGAGAGCCTGGCCGCGGAGCGAGCCGGCCGCGAGCTGGCCGAGGCGGTGGCGCAGGCCCTGCGCCGCTACGAGCTGCTCGCCGGGCAGAGCCGCGACGTCGTGCTCTTCATGCGACGCCAGGACGGCCGGATCCTCGAGGCCAACGACGCCGCGGTGAGCCTGTACGGCTACCGCCGCGAGGAGCTGCTCGGCCTGTCGGTCGCCGATCTCAGGGTCCCCGGCAGCGCCCGCCTCACCGAGGAGCAGATGCGGGAGGCGGACGAGGCCGGCATCCTCTTCGAGACCGTGCACCGGGCCAAGGACGGTCGGTCATTCCCGGTGGAGGTGAGCTCCCGGGGCGCGACCGTGGAGGGTACCCGG
>DATJVF010000467.1:0-5324 GCA_035501995.1 Anaeromyxobacteraceae bacterium | reverse complement strand
CTCGCCGCCTCGCTCCTCGAGGGTGTGACGCGGCGGCCGCTCTCCCTGCGCGCTCGCGAGATCGCCAACCTGGTCGGGATCATCGTGCTCGTGATGCTCATGCTGGTGGTGTTCAAGAACGACATCGTGAGGCTCATGGGGTAAACCTCCCCGACCACCGTGCTCGTCGCAGCCCTCGACACCGCCACCCTCTCCCTCTCGGTCGCCCTGTGCACCCTCGAGCAGGGCGAGGTGCGCCTCGTCGGGGAGCGCCTCGAGCGGGCGGCGGCGCGGCCGGGGCCGCAGGGGCCGACCGGGGGCCACGGCGGGCGCCTCCCCGGGGCGCTCCTCGAGCTCGTCGAGGCGGCCGGTCAAAGGCTCGCCGACCTCGAGGGCTACGCGGTCGGCCTCGGCCCCGGCTCCTTCACGGGCCTCCGCATCGGGCTCGCCACCCTCAAGGGGCTGGCCTACGGGCAAGGGCGCCCCATCGCCGGCGCTTCCAGCCTCGCCGCCCTCGCCCTCTCGGCCGTTCCGGGCACGCGGGAGGGCGCGCTCCTCGTCCCGCTCCTCGATGCCAAGAAGGGGGAGGTCTACGCCGGCTTCTACCGCGTGGAGGAGGGGAGGGTGGTGGCGGCCTTGCCCGAGGCGGCCCTCGCCCCGGCCGCCCTCGCCGCCCGGGTCGAGGCGCTCGCCGCCGAGGGCTTCCCCGTGCACCTCTTCGGCGAGGGGCTCGCCGCCTGCGGAGCGGCGGCGCGAGGCCTCCCCACGCTCGACACCGAGGTGGTCACCCCGAGGGCGCTCTCGGTGGCGCGGCTCTGCGCGCAGGCGCTCGCGCAGGGCTACGACCCCGCGAAGCTCTTCGCGCTCGAGCCCCACTACGTGCGCCCGAGCGAGGCCGAGCTCAAGTTTCCGTCGGGACTTCCCTACGCGGGGAGGAATCCGGGTTAACATCCCCAGGGCCGGGCGACCTGGGCCGGCCCTCTCGAAAAGAACGCTGACCGTGCCCTCCGAAGCCGCCTCCTTTCGCCCGCCCGTCCGGCGCCTCGGCCTCTACCTCGCGCTCGGCGCCCTGGCCGGCACGGTGGTGGGGCTCGCCTGCGCCGTCCCCGCCGCGCTGGGGGCCATCTTCGGGGCGGTCTCGGCCGGGATCGTGCTCGGCGCGCGCCACGCGGCCGGGCTGCGGGTGGTGGGGGACGAGCGCCGGCTCAAGGTCTTGGGCGGCAAGGTCGCGATCGACGCCCCCTGGAGCGAGCTCCGCCTCGGGTTCGGCATCGCCGCCCGCGAGGACGGCATGGCGCAGCGCTACGCCATCTTCGCCGACGGGAGCGGCCGGAGCTTCGCCTTCGCCGAGCTGCCGAGGGACCTCTCCTGCCGGGAGGTGGCGGGAGCGGACGGCCGGCCGGTGGAGGTGGTGGGGCTGAAGGACGCGCCGCTCCTGCTCGGACTCCTCGTGCAGCGGGTCCCGGCCTGGCAGGTCCTACCCGACGCCCTCAGGGCCCCGCCGCCACCGGCGTCCGCCCCCGCGCCGGCGGCGCAGCCCGAGGCCGCGCCGGCCCGCAAGGCCAAGGTGGGCCTGTGGGGCGTCCTCGCCAAGCTCGGCTCGAAGCTCACCGCCTCGCTCGGAAAGATCGGGGCCGGGGTGCTCAAGGCCGTGAAGACCGCCAACCTCGGCTGGGCCGCCGCCTCGGTGGCCACCTACTCGCTGCTCTTCTCCTGGAAGTTCGGCCTGGCCCTCATGCTGCAGCTGTTCGTCCACGAGTACGGCCACGTCCACGCCATGCGGCGCACCGGGATGAAGGTGCGCGGCATGTACTTCGTCCCGCTCCTCGGGGCCCTGGCGGTGACCGAAGACAGCTTCAGCTCGCGGCGCCAGCAGGCCTACGTGGCCCTGAACGGGCCGTTTTGGGGCTCGCTCTTCACCCTCCTCCCGGCCGGGCTCTACCTTGGGACCGGCGACGCCCTGTGGGCCGCCATCGCCGGCTGGTGGGCCCTCCTGAACCTCTTCAACCTCCTCCCCATCGCGCCCCTCGACGGCGGCCGGGTCATGCAGGCCTTCGCCTGCTCCTACTCGACCGGGCTCGGCCTCGCCCTCTCCGCGCTCGGCCTCGCCGCCGCCGTAGCGCTCGCCAGCGCCTTCGGCTTCTCGCTCATCTGGTTCGTGGCGGCCCTGGGGGCGATGGAGCTCTTCTCCGAGGCGGCCTCGCGCCAGGGCGCGCGGGCGCTGAGGCTCCTCCCGGAGCCCTTGCGCTTCGGGGCGCCGCACTGGCTCTACCTCAGGGCGGTGATAGGGCCGGGGGACGGACCGATGCGCGAGAACCTCTTCCTGCGCAACCTCGAGCGCCAGCAGAAGGCGGCGCGCGCCGAGCCCTTGCGCCCGCGCGAGCTCGTCCTGTGGGGCCTCGCCTACGCCGCGCTGGCGGCCTTCCTGGTGGCCCTGCTCTACTTCATGCGCCACGTGCCGGGCGCCGAGGCCGCCTCGCGCGTCCTCGAGTAGGGCCGCCCGGGCGGGGGGTTCCCTCCTCGGCCCGTCCGCGACAAGGTGCGCTCCATGCGAGTCTTCGTCACCGGGGCGAGAGGGCTCATCGGGCACGCGCTGTCGGAGAGCCTCCTCGCCGGCGGCCACGAGGTGGTGGGGCTCTCGCGCTCGCCGGAGCCCTTGGGCCTTTCGCCGGGCGCGCGGAGGGTGGCCGGCGACCCGGCGACGCCGGGAAGCTGGCTCGAGGAGCTCGCCCACTGCGACGCCTGCGTGCACCTCGCTGGCGAGCCCATCGCCGGTGGGCGCTGGACCGAGGCGCGCAAGGCCCGCATCCGCGACAGTCGGATCCTCTCCACCCGGCTCGTCGCCCGGGCGATCGCCCAAGGCGGCCCGCGGGTGCTCGTCTCGGGGAGCGCGGTCGGCTACTACGGCCCCCGCGGCGACGAGGCGCTCGACGAGTCGGCGCCGCCGGGGGACGACTTCCTCTCCCGCCTGTGCCAGGCCTGGGAGGCGGCCGCGCTCGAGGCGGCCCCTCGGGCGCGGGTGGTGCTGCTGCGCAGCGGGATCGTGCTCGCCGAAGGGGGCGGCGCGCTCCAGGAGCTCGTACGCCCGTTCCACCTCTTCCTCGGCGGGCCCATCGGGCAGGGCGCGTTCTTCGAGCCCTGGATCCACCTCGCCGACGAGGTGGCCCTCATCCGCTTCGCCCTCGAGGACGGCGGGCTCACGGGCCCGGTGAACGCCACCGCGCCCAACCCGGTGCGGAACCGCGAGCTCGCCCGGGCCATCGGACGGGTCCTCGGCCGGCCGAGCCTCGTGAAGGTACCGCCCCTCGCCCTGAGGCTCGCCCTGGGCGAGCTCTCCTCCGTGGTGGCGAGCGGGCAGCGGGCGATCCCCAAGAAGGCGCTCGAGCGCGGCTTCACCTTCCGCTTCCCCGAGCTCCTGGGGGCGCTCGAGGACCTGCTCACGCGGAAGGTCCGGGGGGCGAGCGGTTGACGCTCGCCGAGCGGGCCTGCTATAGCCTTCACGATTTTAAGGGGGCCTGATTTAGTCCCATCTCGACCTCGAGTGCCCGGGGCCGTCCGAGCGCCCCGCGTTCACCTCCCGTGCGGCCGACCGCCACGACGAGCCTCAAGAGCGGCTTCCCCGCCACCGCCGGGCGACCGGTCGGCTCCAACCAGGTCGGGATGCGCAAGTTCAACGAGCGGGTGGTGCTGCAGGCCATCCGGCTTCACGGGGCCCTGCCCAAGGCCGACGTGGCCCGCCTCACCCGGCTCAGCACCCAGACCGCCTCGGTCATCATCAACGGGCTGCTCGAGGACGGCTTGGTGGTGAAGAAACCCCGGGTCCGGGGCCGCATCGGGCAGCCCTCGGTGCCCATCGCCCTGAACCCGGATGGCGCCTTCACGCTCGGGATCAAGGTGGGGCGGCGCAGCCTCGACGTCCTGGCCATGGACTTCGTGGGCGCGGTTCGCCACCGGGAGTCGCTCGACTACCCCTACCCGGACCCGAAGCTGATCTTCCCGGCCGTGGAGGCGCGGCTCAAGGCGGTGGGCGAGAGGCTCGGCGAGCGGGCCTTCCGGGTGGTGGGCGTGGGCGTGGCCGCCCCGCTGTGGATCGGGGGCTGGCGCGAATTCCTCGGCGCGCCGGCCGGCGTCATGGCTCGCTGGAAGGGGATCGACATCCGCCGGCGCATCGAGGCCATGACCGGGCTGCCGGTCGAGTTCGCCAAGGACACCACCGCCGCCTGCGCCGCCGAGCTGGTCATGGGCCGCGGGCGGCAGCTGCGCGACTTCCTGTACCTGTACATCGGAACCTTCATCGGCGGCGGGCTCGTCCTCGACGGGCGGCTGCACCAGGGCCCGCGGGGGAACGCTGGCGCGGTCGGCTCCCTGCCCGCCGTCGACGAGGGCGGCGAGAAGCCGCGCCAGCTCCTCCACAAGGCCTCCGGCCTGGTCCTCGAGGAGCTCCTGCGCCGGCACGGGATCCCGGCCACCGCCGCCCACGACGAGCGGGCCCTCGGAAAGAAGGCCTGGCGGGCCACGAGCGTTTGGCTCGACGATACCGGACCGGCGCTCGCCCACACCGTCACCGCCGCCACCGCCCTGCTCGACCTCGAGGCCGTCGTCATCGATGGCTCGATGCATCGCCGGGTGGTCGACGAGGTGCTCCTGCGCACCGACCGGGTCCTCGACCGCTACTGCTGGGAGGGGATCACCCGCCCGCGGCTGGTCCTCGGGAGCGTGGGCCCCGACGCCCGCGCCATGGGCGGCGCCATCCTCCCGCTCTACCGGCACTTCGCGCCCTCCCACGAGCTCTTCTTCAAGGCGGAGGCGGACAGGTGAGGGAGCCCCCCAGCGCCCGGCCATCCCGCGCGCCGGCGCCCCCCAGCCGCGCCTCCCCGAGCGTCCACCCCGACGACGGGAGCACGGCCCCATGACCCCAACCACTCGCTTCGTCGTGTTCGGAGAGGCCCTCACCGACTTCATCCTCGAGGAGGATGGGCGCTGGCGCTCGGTCCCGGGCGGCTCCTGCTGGAACGTGGCCCGCGCGGCGGCCCGGCTGGGCCTGCCCACCGGCTACGCCGGCGCGGTGAGCCACGACCTCTTCGGCGAGGAGCACCTGCGCCTGAGCCGCGAGGCCGGGCTCGACCTGCGCTTCACCCAGCAGCTCGACAAGTCGCCCTTCCTCGCCATGGTGGTCTCGAAGAACCCGCCTCGCTACTTCTTCGTGGGCGACGACAGCGCTGACCTGAACTTCGACCTCGCCGCGCTGCCCAGGGGCTGGCTCGAGGAAGCCGAGGTGGTACACTTTGGGTGCATTAGCCTCGTGCGGGAGCCCCATGCCTCTCGCCTTCTGGCGCTCTCGGAGC
>DATJVF010000466.1:0-6818 GCA_035501995.1 Anaeromyxobacteraceae bacterium | reverse complement strand
CCAGGTCATCGTTAACGAGGGCCGCCGGACGAGGGTCTATCCCCCGTGGACCCAGAGCTACCCTCGAACGGCCCGCGCGCGCTCGTCCTCGGCCTCCACGCGGCGAAGGGCTCCCTCGCGAGGTCCCTCGCGCTCGTCGGGGTCAGGGCCGACTGCGAGCTTGACCTCGCCCGGGCCGGGGAGGCCCTCCTCGCCGCCCACGAGGCCGCGGTGGTCTTCCTCGGAGAGGACCCTCGCGAAGGGGTGAAGGCCCTGGAGGCGCTCCGCGCGAAGAGAGCCCTGCCGCTCCTCGCCGTCTCGGAGGCGAGCGACGAGGCCGGGCGCGTCCTTGCGCTCGAGAAGGGCGCCGACGGCGCCATCTCCTGGCCGCTCTCGCCGCGCGAGCTCGCCGCCCAGCTGCGCGCCCTCGCCCGCCGGGCGCGCGGGGCCGGGCCGGAAGCCCCGGTCCGCGTGGGCGACCTCGAGATCTCGAGCCGCGACCACCTGGCTCGCCTCGGCGGGCGTTCCCTCGGGCTCACCACCGCCGAGTTCGAGATCCTGCGGGTCCTCGCCGAGCACGCCGGCGGAGTCCTCACCCGCGAACGCATCCTCGAGCTCACGCGCGGCAACGCCGAGGACGCCTTCGATCGCTCGGTCGACGTACACATCTCCCGCCTGCGGCACAAGCTCGGCGACGACCCGCGCGACCCGAGGTTCGTGAGGACCGTGCGCGGGGTCGGGTACCTGCTCGCCAAGGGCCCGGAGGCTGCCGGGGACCCTGCCCGCGCCGCCGCTCGGCCCTCGACTCCGGGTTGAAGCGGTCCTCCTCGAGCGGCCGGGCGGGTGTGCGCTCGATCGGAGAGGCGCACGAAGGCGGCCCATCCCTCGGCCGTGGTAGCCTCGCGGCCACCGCCGGGAGCCCCCATGCGCCGAACCTTCCTCGCCCTCGCCCTCGCCTTCGCCCAAGGCGCGTGGGGCGCGCCCTTCGAGGGCCTCCTCGAGTCGAAGCTGACCGTGGACGCCCACGGCGTCGCCGGCAACGGCGCGGCGAAGATCTACATGTCCCCCGCCGGCATGCGGATGGAGATGACCCTCGCGCTCGGGGGGGCCACGGTGTCCATGACCTCCCTCGTCCTCAATGCTCGGCCCGGCAAGGTCTACCTCATCGACCCGGCGAGGAAGACCTACTCCGAGCTCGACACCAAGGGTGCGCAGCGCGGGGAGAGCGAGAAGTTCAGCGTGAAGGCGCTCGGCCACGAGAAGGTCGCCGGCTACGAGACGGCGCGGGTGCTCGTGACCGACGCCCGGGGAAAGGAGTTCGAGGTCTGGACCACGCGCGACATCGGCGGGGCCGAGGCCTACTGGGCGAGCCAGCCGACCCGCGGCCGCTGGGCGGGGCTCTACGACGCCCTCTCCGCGGCCGGCGCCGGCGGCTGGCCCATGAAGTGGCTGCAGCGGGAAGGGGAGGGCGGCGCGGCGAGCTTCGAGGTGACCAAGGTGGAGGCGCGGCCCTTGCCGGCCGAGCTCTTCGACCTCTCTCCCTACCGGAAGGGCGACGCCGCCCCTCCTCGCTGATAGGCCCGAATCCGCCGGACGCTCGGTGCCGGCAAGGCCCCTTTGGGCAGGCAGCAAAGCGCCATCCCGGCGGGGATGGCCGGGCCTTAGCGTGACTTCACGGCTGGCACGGCGGTCGCAAGCAGAGCGGGAGCGGTGCAGCCGTTCCATGCCACGAGCTGCGCTGTCGCCTTGGAAATGGAGCGGAGGAGAAAGGAACTCCCAAATGTACGCGACCGCCCCCTGCCCCAATTGCGCGCACGGTGTGCTCTCTTCGCGCGAGGGGAAGCTCGACCAGTGCGGTAATACTTACCTGCCCACCATCCTCTGGACCTGCGATACCTGCGGGCTCGAGCGCTACGAGCCCGCCACCGGGGCGCACTGGCGCCCCGTCGCGCAAGAAGCGACCGCGACCCCGGCAGGCGATCCGCTCATCCGCCGCGCCGCCTGAAAGGCGCATCCTGCTCGGGGCCGCCCGAGCGTGCGGCCGCGGCACAGCGTGCGACCCCACCTCGGACCACAGCGGGCGCCCTAGCCACTCCTCCCGAAAAAAGGGGACCCGGGTCGTCCCGGACTGGGTCTGTCCGACCTCCCGCGGGCGCGCCCGAGCCCGAGCTCCCCGCGCCGAGGGCGCACCGGCCCCCGCCCGGCCGGCGGTCGAGGCCCCGACCCCTCCTACTCCATGAGTGAAGTGTCCGGGGATCCCCCGGCGGCCTCGGGCGAGCCTGTAGGCGGCCGAGCGCGCGGAAGCGCTTCCGAACTCGCCCTGCTCGGGCGCGGCTCAAGCGGGGTGGAGGCGGGTCGAAGGGGCTTCAACTCCGGTCGGTCCTGAGGCAGACTTCGCCGGCCCATGACCACCACGTCTGCCCTCGCCGCCCTCGCCCTCGCCCTCGCCCCGCTCGCCGCCTGGCCCGACGAGGTGAAGGCGACCCCCCCCGCCCATGGCGCGCAGGTCGCCGCGCCGGCCGACGCCGGCAAGCCCGCCCCGCCCCGCCGCCGGCGCAAGTCCAAGGCGGTTCCCAAGGCCAAGGCCGCCGGCGCGGCGAAGAGCGCGCCCAGGGACGACGCCGGGAAGCCGTGCGAGGAGGTCAAGCCCTGTCCCATCGAGTGAACACCTCCCGGCGTCCGGCCGAACCGCGAGAGGCGGAGCTCGCTCCCGGGCGAGGAGGCCTGTGGCTCCTCCTCGCCCTCGGCCTCGCCGGCCTGGCCCTGGCCCTCGCCCTCACCAGGCTGCACGAGCAGGCCCACGCCGGGGTGAAGAGCTTCTGCGCCCTGAACGAGGTGGTGAACTGCGACCGGGTGGCGGTGAGCCGCTACTCGGTGTGGCTCGGCCTGCCGGTGGCGGTCTGGGGCGCCTTCGGGTACGCGCTCGCGAGCGGCCTCGCCGCCTGGGGCCTCTGGCCCCGCCGCCCGAACCCGTCCTGGCCGAAGGGCTTCCTGGTGCTCTTCGGAGCCCTGGCGGTGGCGGTCTCCATCGCGCTCGCCCTGGTGAGCGAATTCGCCATCGGGGCGGTATGCCTCCTGTGCATGGGCTCCTGGCTCGTGGCGCTCGCCATCCTCGTCGCCGCCTGGCGCTCGGCCCGCAGGCCGGGGGTGCTCGCCGCCATCCGCGCCGACCTCGGGACGGTCCTCGCCCACCCGGCCATGACCCTCCTCGCGGCCGCGGTCGCGCTCGCCATCGCGGTCTCCGCCGCCGCCGCCTACCCGCGCTACTGGGAGAAGCCCCCCCCGCCCGCGCCGCCGGCGGCGGCCGAGGCTCCGGCACGGCCCCTTGCGCCGGGGGACAAGCTCACCATCGTCGAGTACAGCGACTACGAGTGCCCCTTCTGCGCCCGCGATCACGAGCTGAGCCGCCCGCTCTTCGCCGACCGGCCCGACCTGGTGGTGATCCACCGGCAGTTCCCGCTCGACCCCACCTGCAACCCGGCCGTGAAGCGACCCATGCACCCGGCGGCCTGCGAACTCGCCCGCGCCGCCATCTGCGCCGACGAGCAGGGGCGCTTCGCCGACATGGACGACGCCCTCTTCCGCAACCAGAAGGAGCAGCTGCCCGTCGAGGCGCTCGCCACCCGGCTCGGCCTCGACCTGAAGAGCTTCAAGGAGTGCATGGTCTCGAACCGCTCGGCCCAGCGGCTCGCGGCCGAGATCGAGAAAGGCATCGCGGACAAGGTCCGGGCCACCCCGAGCTACGTCGTGAACGGCAAGACCTACGACGGTCAGCTGCCGCCCGGGCTCATCCCGCCGCGTCCTTAGAGCGCGCTAGCGACCGGCCTGGCCGTCCGGTGCGAGGGGCGCCGCCCTCCGCAGCGGCTCCTCCTGGCGCGGGTCGTCCTCCCCGGGACCCGCCGGATCGGCCGCGGCCCCGCGAGGTGGCGGGGCCTTCCCGACCTCGACCGAGCGACCCGGGTCCTGCGGGAGCGCCGGGGCGCCCTCGCGGACGGCGGAACTCTCACGCGCTGGGGGGCGCGCCGGCCTCGCCCCCCGCGCGGTGGGAGCGCTCCGCGGCAGGAGGCAGTCGAGGTCCGTCCGCAGCAGGAAGCCGGCCCGCCCGTCGGCGGTGCGGCGAGCGGGCACGAAGCGGTCGTCCGGCGCGTCCGGGACCGCTACCACCTCCTCGCCCGGAGCGCACGCCCCGCCCTCGCGCCGGTAGGCCTCCCCCTCCGCCGAGCCGGTGAGCGCGTACCAGGGCGCACCGGTCCGCCTCACCCGGCAGCGGGGGAGGGAGGAGCGCGCATCGAGCTCGAAGGCGTCCCGCCCCGGCCAGGTGAGGCCGCAGCAGACCGAGTTCTCGGCCTCGAGGACGATGAGCCGGTTCCCCGCCGTGCGCAGGGCCGCGCCCTCCATGGCGCCGGCGAGCTTCACCGGACCGTCCGCCTGGCGCTCGCCCTCGAGCGTGCACTCGCAGAAGAGGGCCGGGTCGGCCGGCTCGGCCCGGTAGATGACGAGCACCCGGGCCCGCGAGTCCACCACGTCGAGCCGCGCACCGTGGCCGACGTAGCGCCCGCTCAGGTCGGCGAGACCTCGGGAAGGGAGGGCGAGGAGGACCGCCGCCACCCCGAGGCCGAGGAGGCGCGCGGCGAGGGGGCCGGGCTCACGCGCGCCCGCGGGCCAGGATGCTCCCGCCCAGCCCGCCAGAGAGAAGCCGCCCTCCCGCCGCTCCCGTCTCGTCAGCATCCCTGAGGCGAGCCTCCTCGCAAGGTCCCCGGGCGGACGGCGCGCGGGGACGACGAGCCTTCCTACCACCGCCTCGTGCGGGGAGGCCAGATGGCGCCAGGATGGGTCCGCCGGAGGACGCGAGCGGACGAGCGAGCTGCCCTTCCTCCGCGCTACGGGCTCACGAGGGGCGAGAGGGCCGCGGGCGGCACGGCGGCCGAGAGCGCGGAAGCGGTCGGGGGCCCGGCCTTCTGGCGAGGCACCGCGCTGCACAGCCACAGCCAGCCGAGGATCGCGAACGCGCGGACGATCACCTCTTGTCGCTCCCGAGGGTGACCTTCCGCGGAGGGCCGCCCACCTG
The DNA here is from genome assembly GCA_035501995.1 of Anaeromyxobacteraceae bacterium. Classification (GTDB taxonomy): domain Bacteria; phylum Myxococcota; class Myxococcia; order Myxococcales; family Anaeromyxobacteraceae; genus Anaeromyxobacter_A. The sequence goes on along the minus strand of DATJVF010000466.1, from coordinate 1,771 downwards.
CGGGCGGGCTCCTCCACCACCCGGGCCCGAAAGGCCCGGGGCCTCGAAGAGCGTGCCGCGCCCCTCCCTCTCCGCGAGGGAGGACCCCCTCTCGAGGGGAGGAAAGCGGAGGGGCGGCGAAGGTGGGAACGCTCGCTACAGCGTCTTCATGTCGATCGAGAACCGGTAGCGCACGTCGTTCTTCACCATGCGCTCGTAGGCCAGGTTGATCTTCTGGATGGGGATCACCTCGACGTCGGCCCCGAGCTTGCGCTGACCGCAGTAGTCCAGCATCTCCTGGGTCTCGCGGATCCCGCCGATGAGGGAGCCGGCCAGGCTCCGGCGCCCGGAGATGAGCCCGAAGGCGGCCACCGGCGTGGCCGCCGGCGGGACGCCGACGAGCACCATGGTGCCCTCCACCCGCAGCATGGCGAGGTACTTGTTGTAGTCGTGGGGGGCCGAGATGGTGTCGATGATGAGGTCGAAGTGGTTCTTCAACTTCGCGAAGGTGTTCTCGTCGGTGGTGAGGGCGAAGGCGGCGGCGCCGAGCCGACGGGCGTCGGCCTCCTTGGCGGCGGAGGTGCTGAGCATGGTCACCTCCGCCCCCATGGCGGCGGCGAGCTTCACCGCCATGTGGCCGAGGCCCCCGAGGCCGACCACCCCCACCCGGTCACCCTTCTTGCAGTTCCAGTGGCGGAGCGGCGAGTAGGTGGTGATGCCGGCGCAGAGGAGCGGAGCGGTCTCGGCGAGGTCGAGCCCGGGCGGGACCTTGAGGACGAAGCGCTCGGCCACCACCACCTGCGAGGAGTAGCCGCCGTAGGTGGGCGTCTTCCGGTCCATCTCGGTGCCGTTGTAGGTGAAGGCGGCACCCTTCTCGCAGAACTGCTCGAGGTCCTTGCGGCAGGGCGAGCAGACCCGGCAGGAGTCGACCATGCAGCCGACGCCGGCGAGATCGCCCACCTTGAACCGCTCGACCCGGCGGCCGACCTTGGTCACCCGCCCGACGATCTCGTGCCCGGGCACCATGGGGAAGATCGAGCCGCCCCACTCGTCGCGCACCTGGTGGAGGTCGGAGTGGCACACACCGCAGTAGGCGATCTCGATGAGGACGTCCTGCTCGCCGACGTCGCGGCGCTCGAACTCGAACGGCACGAGCGGCGTCTTCGGGGACAGCGCAGCATAACCCTTCGCGTGCAACATGCTTTTCTCCCAAGGAGGTCGGTTGGAAGAAGGGAACCTAACTCGAAAGCCCCGCACGCCCAGGCCCGCTGGGGTACTGCGGCGGCCTGCCGCAGCCGTGAGAAGGTCCAGGCGACCGCCCCGCGCGAGGAAGGGCCGACACGGACGGTGAGGACGTTCGGCCGGCGAGCGCCATCCCGGGTCCTCTCGCGAGGAGCCCGGAAACCCGCGCCGGTGCGTCCGCCCTAGCTCCCGCCCAAGGCGGGCAAGGCCTCCACGAAGTGGACCTCGTCGAAGCCCATGGAGGCGAACAGGCCCGTCAGGGCGCGCCGGGCCGATCCCAGGGCCCGCTCTCGCAGGGGCCGGTTCGCCTCGAGCTCGCGGGCGAAGCCTTCCCGCGCCAGCTCGAGGAGCTCGGCGGTCTCGGCGCTGTCGAGGTTCGAGCCGATGACCTCGGTCTCCCCCGGCCTAAGCTCCACGCTCACCTTGAGTGGAGGGAGGGCCAGCCATGCGCTCCGCCCGGCCACCCGCAGGTTCCCGGACTCGAGCCGCGCGAGGTCGAGGCCCAGGTGGGCGTCCGCGAAGACGATGGCCTTGCCGTGCGGGGCCCGCA
>DATJVF010000465.1:0-3329 GCA_035501995.1 Anaeromyxobacteraceae bacterium | reverse complement strand
GGTTCCCGCCCGCGACCAGCACCCGCGAGCCTCGCCGCCATCCTCGGGATCCCGCTCTCGGGCGTGAGCGCGCGCCTCGGCCGCCCCGGCCGCGCCGCGGGCTCGCCGTGGGGGAAGGACCAGAAGGAGGCCTTCCGGCGGCTTGGATCGCGCTCGCCGGCTGAAGGCGCGCCCTCGTCGCCACGGCCTGGAAGGCCCTGCGCGGGGCCAGGGGAAGCGGGTGGCGCGGATCTTCACCTTTGGCTACATGGGTCGCCGAGGTGTGGGCAGGTCGTCGCGCCTCACCCCGAGTAGCTTGACTACGGGTCGTGGTGTCACGCGAGCCCGGTAGGCGTAAGATCGCCGGGTGTTCTTCAGACGCAGGGTTGTCACGCGACGCGACCTCGTCGCTGCCGGGGACCGGGCGCGGGCCAAGGGCAAGGTCAAGGCCGCGGTGGCGGCTTACCGCAAGGCGCTCGACGAGCACGACCCCGACGACCCTCACGTGCACGGGAAGCTCGCCCCCCTGCTGGCCCAGCTCGAGGACGCAGCCGGGGCGGTCGCGAGCTTCCGCCGCGCGGCCGAGGGTCACTTCCAGACGGGCTTCGCGGAACGAGCGCTGGCGGTCTACCTGCAGGCGCGCCGCGAGTTCCCGCTCGAGCCCGAATTCCACAGCGAGGCGGCTCGCGTCCACCTCGTGCGTGGTCGGCGGGCCGACGCCGCCATCATCCTCGCCGAGGGCGGACGGGCGCTCGGTGGCAGCCGGCGCGCCGAGGGGATCGAGATGCTCCGGGGCGCGCTCGCCCTCCATCCCGACCACATCGAGGCGACCCTGGCGCTGGCCCCGCTCTTGTGCCGGGAAGGCCAGCACGGCGAAGCCCGGCGGCTCCTCGAGCGGATCGAGCCCAGCCTGCGCGGCGCGCTCTTGCGCCGTGCGCGCTGGCAGCTCTTCAAAGCCGCGCCGAGCCCGCGCACCGGCTGGCGCCTCGTCCTGTCGCTGCTCACGCCGGAGGGCCCCGGGAGACCGCTCGCCGCGCCCCGAGTCGAGGCTTCCTGCGCCGAGGCCCGGCGCCGCAGCGCCTAGCGCCGCGCGAGGCCGGGGATCAGGGAGGCGGCACGGCCTCCGAGTTCACGTCGAAGCCCGCGCGCTGCTCGAGGGAGGAGAGGTCCACCGCCTCGAACTCGCTGCTGTCGACCGACTGGACCTGGGTGAAGGTGTCGTCCGCCCAGGCGGCGCTGGGCTCGCCCTGGAGGTACATGTCCGACCCGCCATCGGCGACGTACAGGCCATAGGTCTGCAGGGCCTGCAGGATGGCGGTGGCCTGGACGTTGAAGGAGCTCGGGATCTGGAAGCTCGCCTTGAGGCGGAACAGCTGGCCCATGGGGGGTAGGTCGGTCGAGCTGGTACCGTTCGTGGTGAGGTGTCGCGCCGGCCAGACGTAGGAGGTCCGGATGTGGCTCGACTGGATGGTGAAGCGGAGCGCGTGGTGAATGGCCCCCGCGCTGGCTTCCTCGGCGCGCAGCAGGAGCGGCAGGATGGGGAACCCGGCCGCGTCGGCCGAGGTCCAGCCCTCGGGACGCAACGCGTTCGAGCCGAGGTCGAAGGTCGCCGAGCCGAAGATGTCCCACCCGCCGGCCGGGTTCGGATAGCAATGGTAGAGTTCCCACAGACGGCAGCTGTCGGCGTCCACGATGAGCATGTGGTGGTCGCCGTAGGGCTGCGAGGGGTCGGTGTCGATCCCGCCCTCGACGAGCGGCGAGGACGGGATGGCCAGGGTCGGGTTCGGGGCGGTGGCGCCGGTGCAGGGCGACACGACGGGGTGCGCGCCCCCGGATCCAGCCACGCTGCAGTCGCTCTCCGCCCGGGGATCCCAGCTCAAGCCCGGGTCGGTGGAGCTGTAGCTGACCGGCGTCCAGCTGAGGCCGCCGCCGTGCACCACGTTGTAGGGGATCCCCCAGTACGAGGAGCTCGTCATGTCCGTCGTCTGGCCGAGGTCGAGGTGGAGCTTGTGGGTGCCGATGGTGGCGAGGAACGCCGCCGAGCTGGGATGGACCGGGAAAGCCTCGACGGGGGTGTTGAAGATGTGGTTGCTCGGCAGCACCTGGCAACCCCCCACCACCGGAGCGCTGGCGAACGCGCAGGCCGTCGGGCTCGAGGCGAGGTATCCCGGATCGCAGGTACAGACCGCGGCGCCGGCCGAGACGGTGCAGGTGCCGTGTCCGGAACAGGTGACGCCGGTGCACAGCGCGCTCCCGGCGGAGGAGGAGTTTCCGCCGCAGGCGCCGAGCGCGATGAACAGCACGACGCACAGGCTGGTGGTGCGCATGGTTGGCCTCGGGGGCCGCGCAGGGCCCGCTCCGGTCGAAGTCTACTCGACATCTCCATTCACCAAAGGTGCGCTAGACGTCCCGCCCCAGCCGAGGGAAGAGGACGTCCGACAGCGGCGGCGGCCGGAGCCGCTTATCCCACCCGCGGGGAGGGGCGCCGCGCCCCCGCAGGTGAAGGGCGGGGCAGGTGAGCGGGCGGACGGGTGGCCCTGGAGCCCGGCCCCTCGCCGTGGAGGCGGAGGGTGCGGGAGAAAGGGCTCCTCGCGCGCTTGACAGGCCTGCGTGGAGCCGGTCACCGTGGGTCGAGGGCCAGCGAGGCTGAGGCCGGGGGTTGAGCCGGTCGAGGCGCCGTGGGTGCGGACCCTTCAGGCAGAGCGCCATGACCGGGACGAGACCTAAGGCGGTCCCTTCTCCCTCCACCCGCCCTTCGACGGAAGGCGTGGGGCGCCGGGAGCGCCTCGACGCGCAGGAGGTCCACGTCTACCTGACGGACCCGGCGGCGCTCGCCGGGGAGGACCGCGTCCAGCGTTACCTCGCCCAGCTCCAGCCGGACGAGATGGACCGCTACCGGCGCTTGCGCTTCGGCGTCGATCGCCAGGGCTACCTCGTCACGCGCGCGCTCGTCCGGGCCGTCCTCTCGCGCTACCTGGCGCGCCCACCGGAGGCCTGGCGTTTCGTCCGGACCCGGCACGGCCGCCCGCTCATCGCCGATGCCGAGGGCGATCCCGAGGAAGGCTGGCTCTCCTTCAACCTCTCCAACACCCGGGGGCTGGTGGCCTGCGCGGTCGCCCGATCCCGCGAGGTGGGGGTGGACGTGGAGTGGACCGGGCGCCCCACCGAGGCCCTGGCCGTGGCCGAGCAGGTGCTCTCGCCGCTGGAGCTCGCCCACCTGCGCGCCCTGCCGAAGGCGGAGCAGCGCGAGCGCTTCTTCGACTACTGGACCCTCAAGGAAGCGTATCTGAAGGCGCGCGGCGGCGGGCTCTCGGTGCCGCTGCGGGGATTCTCGGTGCTCCTCGAGGGGG
>DATJVF010000464.1:0-4452 GCA_035501995.1 Anaeromyxobacteraceae bacterium | reverse complement strand
CGACAGGGCCCTCGCCACCTTGCCTCGGTAGACGGCGACGGCCGCCGCTGCCGGCGCGCTCCGAGGGATCCGGTCGCTCCTTGCGGCGAGTGGACCTGGCCCTCTCCCGGCGAGCGGCTCCCGACGTGGCCGGGGCGCGGTCTCTCCTTCGAGCGGAGGCGATTGGAGGAGTACGGACCGTGAAATCCGTCGGTTCCGCCGGGCGCCAGGCTCTTGGGGCCAGGCCCGGCGGTTCTTTCCGGGCCGACCCGCTGGGGTCGCGACCTCGAGCGCGCCCCGTACGGCATGGTCGGCCGGGCCCGACCGCTCATTACGAAGAGTACGGTGAGCCCCGAAGCCATCGGAGATCGCCTCGAGCGCACCCCGTGACGCGCCAGGTCGCGAGTTTCCCCTTCCCAGGGGCCCGGGTGACCGCAGATCCCGCCAGGGTAGCCCTGGTGCGTCTGCGGCTCGCCTACGAGGTGCTGCTCGCGATCCGGCCGTGGCAGCGAGAGGAGCGCGATCTCGCGCGCCAGATGCTCGACCTCGCCGCGGACGAGGTCACCCTCGCCTTGAGCGACCAAGGGGTCCGCCGCGCCTCGAACGGCGTGGCAGCGCGACCAGCCCGGGGCCTTCCCGCCCGCTGGCCGGGCCGTTCCGCGGCTCTACCACCCACCCGGATGCGGACCCGGGGCGGAGCCGGCCCGCCGGCGGACGGGACCCCGACCACCCACTGAATGACCGGTGGACGGCGCGGACCCTCAGGAGAGGTGCGCTCAACGCCTAACTCGCCTTTGGGTGATGGCCATCACCCAGAGGAAGGCCCCCCGGGCGACCCGGCCGGAGAGGACCCGGCAGACGAGATCTCTGCGCCGGGCCGGTAAGTATGATTCACCCGAGGGACGGAACGCAGATGGCCGCCCGCGAGCCCGCTGCCGAGATCCGGATCGAGGGTGGCACCCTCTGGTGCGCCGGGGCCTGGACGGTCCGCGAGCTCGATTCCTTGCAACGGCTCCTCGCCCGGGTGGCGTGGCCGAACTCGGCGGAGGTCGCCCTCGACGGCTCCGGGATCGGCGCCTTCGACCTCGCCGGGGCCTTCGCGCTGCGCGGGGTGCGCGAGGCGCTCGAGCGAGCCGGCCACCGGGTCGAGCTCCGGCTCCGCCCCGAGCACGAGGCGCTGCTCGCCATGGTGAGCGCGCCCGAACTCGCGCTCGGCCCGCCCCCCGCGAAGCGCGCGCCGGGCCTCCTGGCCCGCATCGGCACCTGGGCCCTCGCCCTCGGACGGGACTCGAAGGGCGTGCTCGCCTTCGTGGGCCAGAGCGCGAGCATCGCGGGGCGCGCCCTCCTCCGGCCGAGGCGGCTGCGCTGGCGGTCGGTCCTCCACAACGTGCAGGCGGCCGGTTTCGACGCGCTCCCCATCGTCGGCCTCCTCTCGTTCCTCATGGGGGTCGTCATCACTTACCAGGGCGCCTCGCAGCTCCGCCGCTACGGGGCCAACATCTTCGTCGTCGACCTGGTCGGGTTCGCCGTCCTGCGCGAGATCTCGCCCCTCGTGACCGCCATCATCGTCGCCGGCCGGTCGGGCTCGGCCTTCGCCGCGCAGCTCGGGACCATGCGGGTGACCGAGGAGATCGACGCCCTCACCACGGTGGGGGTCTCGCCGACCGAGCTCCTCGTCCTACCGAAGGTGCTGGCGCTGATGGTCGCCCTGCCGCTCCTCACGGTCTACGCCGACGCGGTCGGGGTCCTGGGGGGAATGGTCATGGCGCAGGTCGAGCTCTCGGTGGGGTGGTCGGCGTTCCTCGACCGCTTCGCCAAGGCCATCCAGCTCTCCGACTACCTCGTCGGGGTGGGGAAGGCGCCGGTCTTCGCCGGCATCATCGGGGTGATCGGCTGCTTCCAGGGGCTGCAGGCGAGCGGCGACGCCGAGAGCGTGGGACGGCGCACCACGGTGAGCGTGGTGCAGTCGGTGTTCCTCGTCATCGTGGCGGACGCCCTCTTCTCGGTGGCCTTCAGCGCGCTGGGGCTGTGACCGTGCCGAGCGCCCCGCCCGCCCCGGAACCGGTCGTCGAGGTGCGCGGCCTGTACACCCGTTTCGGGTCGACCCTGGTGCACGACGGCGTGAGCCTCTCGGTGAAGCGTGGCGAGATCCTGGCCCTGGCCGGCGCGAGCGGGTGCGGGAAGTCCACCCTCTTGCGCGAGATGATCCTCCTCTTGCGGCCGGACGCCGGGTCGATCCGGGTGCTCGGGCACGAGCTGTCCGGCCTCGGCGACGCCGAGGCCCTGGCGCTCAGGCGTCGCTTCGGGGTGGTCTTCGAGCGGGGTGCGCTCTTCAGCGCGCTGACGGTGACGGAGAACGTGGCGCTCCCCCTGCGGGAGCACACGCGGCTGCGCGAGCCCTGGGTGAGCGAGCTCGCCGCCCTCAAGATCGCGCTCGCCGGCCTGCCCGCCGCCGCCGGCTCCAAGTACCCGGCCGAGCTGTCGGGCGGCATGCGCAAGCGCGCGGCGCTCGCCCGCGCGCTGGCCCTCGACCCGGAGCTGCTCTTCCTCGACGAGCCCACGGCGGGCCTCGACCCCCTGAGCGCCAGCGGCTTCGACGAGCTGGTGCGCCAGCTCAAGGCGCAGCTCGGCCTCACCCTCATCGTCGTCACCCACGACCTCGACTTCCTCTGGCAGGTGGCGGACCGGGTGGCGTTCCTGGTCGAGGGTCGCGTGGTCGGCCCGGGGACGATGGAGGCCATGGCGAGCGCGGAGGAGCCGCTCTTGCGCGAGTACTTTCTCGGCGCGCGCGGTCGCGCCGCGAGGGAGCAGCGATGGAAACCAAGATGAACCCGGCGGTGGTGGGCGCCTTCGTGCTCCTCTTCGCGGCGGCCGGGGTGGGCGCCGTGCTCTGGCTCGGCTCCGGGCAGCTCTCGCGCGTGACCTACGACACCTACCTCGCCTACTTCTCGGAATCCGTCTCCGGCCTGAACACCCGGGCCTCGGTCAAGGTCCGCGGGGTCGACGTCGGGGTGGTGCGCCAGATCGGGCTCGACCCCGCCGATCCCGGGCGGGTGCAGGTGGTGCTGTCGATCCAGCACGGCACGCCGGTGAAGGCGGACACCTACGCGACCCTGGGGGTCCACGGCCTCACCGGCATCGCCTACGTGGAGCTCGAGGGCGGCAGCCGGGCGGCCCCACCGCTGCGCGCCAAGGCGGGGGAGCCGTACCCGGTCATCGCCACGCGGCCCTCCCTCTTCACGCGGCTCGACCTGGCCGCCACCTCGCTCGTGGCCGACCTCGACCGCGTCACCTCCAGCGTGAACGGCATCCTCGACCCCGACACGCGCCGGGCCCTGCAGAGCAGCGTGGCCGACCTCGCCCGGATCACCCACACCCTGGCGCAGCGCTCCGGCGAGATCGACGCCGCGGTGGTCGCCACCTCCCGGCTGCTCGGGAACGGCGCCCGGGCGAGCGCCGCGCTCCCGCAGCTCATGGAGCGCCTCGGGCGCGGAGCCGATGCGGTGGCGCAGATGGCCGGCCAGCTCGCCGAGGCGGGGCGGACGGCCGAGGCCGCCGCCGAGGGTGCCCGCAGCGCCCTGCAAGGCGCCGGATCGGGGGTGGAGGCCATCCGCACCGAGGTGGTCCCCGAGATGGAGCGCCTCATGAGCGACCTGCGCGAGACGAACGCCACCCTGGGGCGGCTCACGGCCGAGCTCGAGCGCGACCCGAGCGCGCTCGTCCTGGGGCCGGCCCGGCCCGCCCCCGGACCGGGAGAGTGAGATGGCAGCGACCCGGCTGCACCTGTTCGCCCTGGCCGCCTCCGCCGGCCTCTTCGCCTGCCTCTCGGTTCCTCGACCGACCGCCCCGGACCTCTACGCGCTCGACCCTGCACTCGCCGCCGAAGAGCCGAGCCCGGGGGCTGCCCGGATCCCCATCGTCATCGGTGCCCCGCGGCCGGCGCCCGGACTCGAAGGCCTGGGGATGCTCTACGTGCCGCGGGAGCACGAGGTGCGCTACTTCGCGAGGAGCGCCTGGGTGGACACGCCCGGCCGCATGCTCGAGCCGCTCCTCGGCCGGGCGCTGGAGGCGACGGGCGCCTTCGAGGTCATAGAGGACGCTCCGTCCGATCCGAGGGCGCACCTTCGCCTGGAGACGGAGCTCCGCAACCTCGAGCAGGAGTTCACCCGCCACCCGAGCCAGGTTCGCCTGGCGCTGCGCGTCCGCCTGGTCGACAGCGTCGCCCACCGGATCCTGGGAGACCGGGAGTTCGTCGCCGTCGAGCCTGCGCCCACCGACGACCCCTACGGCGGCGTCGTCGCGGCCAACCGGGCCGCCTCGCTCGCCCTCAAGGACGTCGCGGCGGCCTGCAGGGCTTGGGTCAGCGTGGCAGCCTCGCCCTAGCAGTCGCGAAGCCCCCGGGCGCGCGGGCCACCTCCGAGCTCCTTCAGCGCGGACCGGCGTGGCCCGAGGCGAGGCGCGCGGCCGGCCGGC
>DATJVF010000463.1:0-9250 GCA_035501995.1 Anaeromyxobacteraceae bacterium | reverse complement strand
CGGGCCGAGAGGCTCGGCCCCCTCGTCGAGCGGGAAGTGCCGGGGGGCGTCAACGTGGGCTTCGCATCGGTGGGAGAGCGGGGCATCGACCTCGTGGTGTGGGAGCGCGGTGCGGGCCTCACCGACGCTTGCGGCACCGGGGCCTGCGCGGCGGCGGTGGCGGCGGTGAAGTGCCACCGCGCGCGCCCGGGAGCGGTCGAGGTCCGGCTGCCCGGTGGGGCGCTCGAGGTCACCGTCGGCCCCGACCTCGAGAGCGTGCTCATGCGGGGCCCCGCCGAGCTCGCCTTCGAGGGCCGCACCGAGCTCGGCAGCTAGACCGCATGGCGACGGCCCTCGACGCCGGGCTCGACCTCGTCGCCACCCTCGAGCTCGATCGGCTCGTGCAGCCGCTCCTCGCCGCGCTCGCCCGGGCCGCCGACGCACAGGGCGGGGCCCTCTACGTCGCCGACGAGCGCGGCGGCCTGACCCTCAAGGCGCTGCGCGGCCTGGTCGACGTGGAGGCGCTCCCGTCGCGGGTCGAGGCGGGAGAGGGCGAGCTCGCCTCCGCGCTCCGCCGCGGCGAGCCGTTCGCGGACCCCGCCTTCCTTCCGGGCGAGGTGGAGCTCGTCCCGCTCGTCCACGACCGGCAGGTCGCGGGGCTGGTGGTGCTCGACCATCCGTCCGCCGGGACGCGGGCCCCCGCGCCGGCGGCCTTAGTGGAGCTCGCCCGGCTGTCCGCGCTCGCCCTGAGGAACGCCGTGCGGGTGCAGGCCCTGGTGCGCGCGGCTGCCCTGGGGCGCACGGCCCCGAGGTCCCTGGAGGACCACCTCGGCCAGGAGCTCCTGAAGGCGCGCCGCTACGGACGGTACCTCTCCTTGGCCCTCGTCGGAGTGGACGAGGACGCGGCACGGGCGGCGGGCGATCCTCCCCCGCCCGGCCTCCAGAAGGCGCTCGGGGTGGCGCTCGAGCGGGCGGTGCGCGACGCCGACCTCGTGGCGGCCTCGGCGAACGCCTACCAGGTGCTCTTGCCGGAGACCGACGCCTTCGGGGCCCTCGCCTTCCAGCAGCGGGCGACCGAGGAGATGACGCGGCAGCCGGAGCTCAGGGTGAAGGGCGGTCCGCTGGCCCTTGCCTTCGGGACCGCCACCTACCCGGGCGACGGGGAGAGTGCAGAGGCCCTGTTCGAGGCCTGTCGTGCCCGTCAGGCCGAGCGGCGCCGCTCGCTCCTCGGCGAGGTTTCGGAGGGCCTGCGCGACGATCCGGCGGCCTTCTGGGAGCTCGCCGATGCCCTCCTCGAGGGGTCGGCGCTCGCGCCTCGCTCGCCCTCGGCTCTCCTCCCGCTCGCCGCCGGCCTCCTCGAGGCGATGGAGCGAGAGCTCATCCGGGAGATCGGCCGCGATCCGAAGCTGCGGCGGACCCTCTACCTCGGCGGCGCGCGGTGCGGTGGCGTCCTCCCGGCGCCGCTTGCGGAGGCCGGGCGCGCCGCTCCTCCCGGCGCCCGCGTCTACCTGCTCGGGTCCTCCGACGCGGCCGCCCCCGCCCATCCGCTCCTCACCCGGGTGCCGGTGAGCGGCGACCGGCGCCTCGCCGACCACGCCTTCCTCATCCTCCTCGCGCCGAGGGCGGCCTACGCTCTCCTCGAGGGGCCGGGAGGCCGGATCTTCCACACCGCCGACGCACCGCTCGTCCTCGCGCTCGCCTCGAAGCTCGAGCGGCGCTACGAGCTCGAGCCCCTGTGAGGGGAAGGAGCGAGGGCCCGTGGCACCACGCCGAATTCTCATCGCCGCCCCCGGGCCGGCCTCGGGCGAAGAGCTCGGGTCGGCGCTGCGCCGGCGCGGCTACCGCGTGCAGGTGGCGCCCGACGCCTCCCGCGCGCTCGAGCTCGCGGTCCTGCGCACGCCGGACCTCGTGCTCCTGGACGTGAACTCGCCGCTCCTCGACGCGCAGACCTTCGTCCGGATCCTGCGCGCCAACCGCCGCACCGAGAACGTGCCGGTGCTCCTCACCGGGGAGAAGGCCAGGGAGGCGGGGCGGGCGGGCCTGCCACCGAAGCCCCAGGACCCCGGCGAGGTGGCCGCGCGGGTGGAGCGGGTCTTCCGCCGCGCCGAGGAGCCGGCGGCTGCGGTCGAGGCGGGGCTGGAGGGCGACCTCGTCCAGCTCCCGCTCGTCGACCTCCTCCAGATCCTGGCGGTGAACCGCCGCAGCGGGAGGCTCGCCCTCGGGCGGGGCGGGACCCGGGGCACGATCGCGCTCAGCGAGGGGCGCATCACCGACGCCTCGGCGGGCAAGGTCCGCGGCGAGAAGGCCCTCGGCCGCCTGTTGCCCCTGCGCGAGGGTGCCTTCGCCTTCGCGCCGGGAGCGCCGGGGCCGGGACCCATCGCGCGGCGGGTGGAGGAGCTCGTGCTCGACGGGCTGCGCCAGGCCGACGAGAAGGCCCGGCTCGGGGCCGCGCTGCCCGGCCCGGCGGAGCGGCTCAGCCTCGCCGTGGTGCCCTCGGCAGTGCCGGACGGTCTGCTCCCGGCCACTTCCGAGGTGCTCCAGCTCCTGCGGACGCCGCGCACCCTCGAGGAGCTGCTCGACCTCAGCGCGGCCCCGGATCTCGATCTCCTGCGGGCGCTGGCGATCCTGCTCGAGCGGGGCTTCGTGCGACGCGGACCCGCCGCTCTGCGCGGTCCGGAGAAGGTCCCGGTCCTCGCCGAGGCGGCGATCGGTGCCCTGCGCGCTCGCCTCGCCGGCAGGCCGGGTCGGACCGTGCCCACCGGCAAGGTGGCCCTGTGCGGCGGAGGTCCCCTCACGCGGAGAACGGCGCTGGCGCGCTTCGGGGCCCTGGCCGGCTTCCGGCTGGAGGCGGCGGGGGCTCCGGTGGAGCTCGGCACGCTCGGGACCTTCGAGGTGGGGGACGGGGTGCAGGTGGACCTCGTGGCCCTGCCGTCCGACCCCGCGCTCTGGCCCCTGTGGCGGCCGCTCGCGGCGGGCGCGCTGGGCGTGCTGGTCCTCCCGCCGGCGGATGGCCTCTCGGAGCCGCTCCTCGACCTCGCGAGCGCCGCCCGGCTCCGCCTGTTCGTCTGCGGCCCGCCGGGAAAGGCGACCGCGCCGTCCGCCCTGTCGGGTGCCGAGGAGGTGGGGGCCGACCCGGCCGAGGCCCTGCGGGCCCTCCTCGAACGCGCCGGCGGGTGACGAAGCGGTCTTAGCCTTAGCGGCGCACGAGGAGCCAGCGCCCCAGCCGGCCATCGGTGGCCTTCACGTGCCGCACGAGCCAGTCCCCGATCACGCCCTCGAGCTCCACACGAAGGACCTGGTCGGCCCCGGTGCGGGCGAAGTTGCGGCGGAGCCGCTCGTAGGCCGCGACGAGCTGGGCGTGCTCGGCCCGGTGCCTCCCAAGGTCCGGGTAGCCGTCCTCGGCCATGAGGCGCTCCTCGGCGCCGAAGTGGTCGAGGATGTACTCGCCGAGGAAGGCCAGCATCTCGAAGGTCTCGTGGGCGGCGGTCCCGCGGCTCACCGCCCCTAGGAGCGCGTCGGCGCGCCCGAAGAGCTCGCGGTGCTGGGCGTCGATGGCCTCCACCCCCAGGGCGAGGTCGGGCGTCCAAAGCGAGCTCACGGGCGCGCTCCCCGGGCGCGGCGAGAGGCGTGGTGGAGGGGCCGGCCGCGGAGGGTCACTCGGGTTCCGCGGCCAGGGCCGCCCGCACGATGGGGCTCGTGCACAAGAGCCGGTACTCGGGCAGGGTGAGGAAGGCCGTGCGCAGGCCGGCCCGGGAGCGCAGGGTGAGCCGCACGCGGCCCGCGCTGCTCTCGACGACCGCGCTCGAGCCGCGCGAGAGGTCGCGCTCGATCGAGCGCAGGTGACGGTGGATGCGCAGGGCTCGCTGGCCCTCGGGGGAGGAGAAGGCCAGGAAGTGGCGGTTGCGGCTGAACCCGGGCTCCTCCCGGAGGCGACGCACCACCCGCTCGACGAAGGCTTCCACGGGAGCGAGGTTAACACCGGGACGAGCGGCCGGAGAAGCCTCGGGCCCCGCCGAGGGATCGCCTACGAGAGCTGCGGCCGCGCGCTCATCTTGGTGGCGAGGAAGGCGCCCAGGGCCCGGTCGGTGCGGCCGATGTGGTCGATGAGCCAGGCGCAGACCCGCTGGTTCAAGGCCACCGCCGCCGCCGGCGACGGGCCGGTGCGCGCGAGGTCGCCGCGCAGGCGCTCGAAATCCTTCACGAAGGTGGCGTGGGCGAGCTTGTGGGCGGGGAAGTCGGGATAGCCGTGCTGTTGCATGAGGCGCTCCTCGGCGCCGAAGTGGGTCACCACGTAGTCGCCGAGGAAGACCACGACCCGGCCGAGCTCGCTCTCCCCCCGCTTGGCCTCCATCGCCGCGAGCAGGGCGTTCACCCGGTCGAACAGCTCGCGGTGTTGCATGTCGATGCTCGGTATTCCGACCGCCAGCCTCGGTGTCCACTCGATCGCCACGGTGCGCCCTCCTCGGCCTGGCCGGTGCTGCAAGCGGCCTGCCGCGCGCAGGGTGCGAGCCGCCCGCGCTGGGAGAGGCGATCCGCGGAGGGTCCGTGGGTCCTCGCGGCCCCGGGTCCTCCCTCTCACCCACCGTTGCGGGCGCGGACGAACTCGGCCAGGCGGCGGTCGGTCTCCCCGATGTGGCTCTTGAGCCAGCTCGAGACGCGGCCCGTCACCCGCAGGATGAGGCCGGGGCTCGCCCCGTCGCGCCGGTGCTCCGAGCCCAAGGCGGTCACCTCGCGGAGGAACTCCTGGTGCTCCCGCAGGTGCGGCTCGATCTGCGGGAAGCCCACCGCGCGCATGAGGGCCTCCTCGTCGCGAAAGTGCGTCTCGACGTGCTGCTCGAGGAAGCGCAAGGTCGCGCCGACCTCCTCGCGCGAGGAGCCGCGCCGGATGGCGAGGACCAGGGCCTCGGCGCGCCCGAAGATCTCCTGGTGCTGCCGGTCGACGTCGGGGATGCCGGTGGCGAGCGACCTGTCCCACGCGAACTCCATCGTCCCTCCTCGAGCCCCTCCTCGGCGGTCGCCGGCCGGCGGCTCCTCGCCCACGCTCCGGCGCCGGGCCGCCCATGATAGGGGGTTTGGGGAGCGAGGGGCGGAGGAAACGGCGTCCCGCGAACGGGCGTCAAGGCGAGCGGATCGTCAGGAGCCGCGCGGCGCGCCGCCGGGCAGGGGGGCGGCGAGGACCGAGCGCTCGAGCTCTCGGCGGGCGCGCCGGCTCATGGGTCCCACGAACACCGCGAGCAGGTTCTCGCGGGTGAAGGTGGCCCGCGCCACCCTCCGCACGTCGTCGGCGGTGACCCGCTCGACGCGGCGGCAGCGGTCCTCGAAGTCCTCGGGCGCGTGCAGGACCTCCCCCGAGCCGTACCAGCCGGCGAGCTCGGCGGCGCTGTCGAGCGAGAAGGCCAGGGTCATGCGGTGCCGGCGCTGCACGCGCAGGAGCTCCTCCTCCGGGACCTTGCGCGAGGCGAGCTCGCCGAGGACGCGCAGGATCTCCGAGACCACCCGCGGCAGCTTGGGGGGAGCGCAGGCGCCGTCGATCACGAACAGGCCGCAGTCGGCGAAGGCGTCGATGCCGGCGTGGAGGGCGTAGGCGAGGCCCCGGCGCTCGACCACCTCGAAGGGGAGTCGTGAGGAGAGACCGTCGTCGAGGAGCCGGCGGATGATGAGGTGCACCGGGTAGTCGGCGTGGTGCTCGGGCGGGCAGGGGAAGTTCAGGCACAGCTCGGTCTGGGCGTCCTCGTGGTCGACGTGCTCGAAGCGCGGTCCGCGCGGCCAGGCCGGGGGCGCGACGTCGCGCGAGAGGCGGCCGCGCGGGAGCTCTCCCAGGTGGCGCTCGGCGAGCTCGACCACCTCCTCCGCCCGCACCGGGCCGGCCACGCACAGCACCAGGTTCGTCCCCACGTAGAAGCGGGCGTGGTGGGCCCGCACCTGCTCCTCGTCGATGCGCCGGATGATCTCGGGGGTGCCGGCGATCTTGAAGCCGAGCGGATGGTCGCCGAAGGCGAGGCGCTTCGACAGGTTGTCGGTGTCGATGTCCCGACCGTCGCCGTCCACCTCGTCCAGGACCTCCTCGAGGATGATCTCGCGCTCGACGTCCATCTCGCGCAGGAGCGGGCGCCGGATCATGTCGCCGAGCACGGCGAGGCCGGTGGCGATCTCGCCGGCGTGGATGGGGGTGTAGTAGCAGCCGTGGTCGCGGGCGGTGATGCCGTTGAGGTTCCCCCCCACGCTCTCCACCGCGGCGTTCATGGCCACCGTGTCGGGCCAGGCCTCCGAGCCCCGGAAGAAGAGGTGCTCGAGGAAGTGCGAGACCCCGTTCACGTCCACCGTCTCGTGCCGCGAGCCGGCGCGGACGTAGAGCGCGATCATGGCCGAGTGCAGGCCGCGCGCCGGGACGGTGAGGACGCGCAGGCCGTTCGGCAGGATCGCCCGCTCGGCCTCGCAGAAGCCGGTGGCGAGTCGCAGCGGGGCCGGGCCGCGGCCGCGGGTGCGGGTGAGCCGTCCCGGCTTGCTCCTCCGTCGCCTCATGCCCCGATGGCCTCCCCCAGGGGGGACTCGGCCCGGGCCTCGTCGGGCGTCGCCCGGGGCAGCCGGACCACGAACAGGGTGCCGCGGCCGGGCTCGCTCTCGCAGCGGATGGTCCCGCCGTGCTCCTGCACCACCTGCTGCGCGAAGGCGAGCCCGAGCCCGGTACCCTTCTCCTTCGTCGAGTAGAACGGGTCGAAGATGCGGGGCAGGGCCTCGGCCGAGATGCCCCCGCCGGTGTCCTCCACCCGGGCCTCGACCCCGCCGTCCGGGGCGAGGCGGGTGGCGACGGCGATGACGCCGCCGCGGGGCATGGCCTCGCGGCTGTTGCGCAGCAGGTTCAGGAAGACCGCCCGCAGCTGGCCCTCGTCGGCCTTGACCGGCGGCAGCCCGGCGGCGAGCTCGAGGCGGACCGTCACCTTCGCGAGGGCGAGCTCGGGGCGCAGGAACTCTACCAGGCCGGAGAGGATCTCGGTGAGGTCCTCCTGGGCCAGCACCGGTCGGGGAAGGCGGGCGAAGCGCAGGTACTCCTCGGCGACCGCGTTCAGGCGGTCGACCTCGCGGGCGATGGCCTGCACGAGGCCGCGCGCCTCCGGGGTGGCCTCGGCGACGCCGAGCTCCTCGGCGAGGAGCTCGGTGTTGAGGCCGATGGCGTTCAGGGGATTGCGGATCTCGTGGGTGATCTGGGCTGAGATGCGGCCCACCGCCGCCAGCCGCTCGGCCCGCAGGATCTCGGCCCGCTGGCGGGCCAGGGAGGCGGCCATGGCGTTGAACTCGGAGGACAGGAGCCCGAGCTCGTCGGAGCTCTTCACCTTGACGTGGCCCGAGAGGTCGCCGCGCGCCACCGCCTTCACACCCTCGGTGAGCGTGCGGATGGGCGCGAGCAGGCGCTGGCCGAAGAGGGTGGCCCCGAGGCCGACCATGGCGGCGAGGAGCGCGTAGATGACGACCAGCAGGGCGCTCCGGCGCTCGGCGCGCTCGGCGGCGTGTACCCGGTTCGCCACCTGGCCGTCGAGCGCGGCCTGCAAGAGCTTCACGTCGAGCGAGAGCCCCTTCTCGAGCCGGCGCACCGTCTCGGTGCGCTCCTGGAGGGCGGGATCGTCGCCTCCCTCCGAGCGCTCGAGCGCGTCGAACAGGGTGGCCGAGGCCTCGTCGTAGGCGGTCCAGCGCGCGTCGAGAACCTCCACGCGGCCCGCCACCTCCCTGAAGAAGGCGGCGTCCGCGCCCGAGGCCACCGCCCGGACCCGCGCCAGCACGGCCCTCGCCTCGGCGAGCTTCTCGCGGACCACGGTCGGGAAATGGGCCCGGGCGATGGGCAAGAAGGCCCGCCGCGCCGCCGGTGCCATCGCGTTCACCTCGAGCGCCCGCGCCGTCACCCAGTCCTTGACGTCGATCTGTGCCGCGATGCGGGTGAGGGGGAGGTACCCCTCGCTGAGCAGCCTCAGCTCGGTCCCGAGCGCGTGCATCCGCCGCACGGCGAAGAGCGCCACCAGGCCGAAGGCGAGGAGGGCCACCGAGAAGGTGAGGAACATCTTGGAGGCGACGCTGCGCATGGACGAAGGAGGGACAAATGATCGTAGCAGGGAACCCGCGGCGCGCCCGACTCGATCCCGTCCTCATCTACCGGAGGCCTCTCCAAGACGTTCCCCTGGGCGCTCGGCCGGCGCCCTTTCCGCCAAGCGGCCGAATTCATGGCCGCCTACGACTGCCCGCGCCCTCGAGGTCGCCGTGGCGCATACCGGGGCCCAAAGGGGCCTGGCCGAGAAGCCGAGGTGAGGGCCCCTAAGGGGGCTAGCAGGAGGGCGCTCTCCACGAGGCGCCGGGCTCCCCCAGAGACCGTCTCGGGCTGGCCGGGCGCGAGGGAGCGGCGAACGCCCTCTCCCGGGAAAACCCGCCTTCCCTCCCCGAAAACGAGCGCGGGGCGCCGCGAGCAGCAGTAAAGGAGGAACAAAGCGTCCGTTCACGCTCGCTCGGGTGGTAACCTAGAGGTGGTACGCGTCCGAAAAAAACTCAGGAGTCCGCCATGATCGGCCTCGCCGTATTCGTCGCCCTCGTCGCTGCGCTCGTCGCGGTGGCCATGTTCCTCCAAAGCCGCACCGCCAAGCGAACCGCGCTGACCCGCGCCGCCGAGGTGGAGGAGGTCCGCAAGGAGTGCGAGGTGACGAAGGGCGAGCTCGCCGGGCTGCGAACGGAGGCGAAGGAGCGGCGGGACGAGGCGAACGCGCTCCGGGCGGAGCTCGCCGCCACCAAGAAGAGGGCCTTCGAGCAGGCTGAGGCGGCGAAGAAGAGCGGCGGCGCCACCGCGCTCAGGTCCGAGATCGACAAGCTCACCTCCCGCCTCGCCGAGGCGCGCGGCGAGGCGGCCCACCACCTCGAGCGGGCTAAGACCATCGAGGCTGCCTTGGAGAAGCAGACCAAGGAGGTGGAGCGGCTTCGGGCCGCCGAGCGCAAGCCCGAGCCGGCCGCGCCCCCGCCGGCCCCCCCTCCGGTCGCCGCGCCCGCCGGGGTCGATCCGGCCTCGCTCGCCGCCGAAAAGGAGCGCGCCGACCGGGCGGAGGCGAAGCTCGCCGAGGCGCGCCGGCGCGTGGCCGAGGTCGAGAAAGACCTGAAGGCGGTGCGCGGGCGGCTCGAGACCGAGAAGCGCGTCTACATGGTGCAGAAGGGCGAGCTCGAGCTCGCGAGCGATCGCAACGCCGAGCTCCGCCGGCGCTACGACGCGCTCCGCAAGGATCACGAGGAGCTGCTCGACGCG
>DATJVF010000462.1:0-4431 GCA_035501995.1 Anaeromyxobacteraceae bacterium | reverse complement strand
AGGGTTGGCGACATGCTGCCATGGCGAAGAGCCGCACACGGTCGGTTGGCGCTTCATCGGCGAGCGGCGTGCCATCAATCTCGACCCGAACTGCGGCTGGGCGCGGGGCAAAGCCGACGTGCTCTATGTCGCTGACGCCTTCGAGGTGATGGAGAAGGTGAGCGCCCTCCTCGCCGGGCGCAAGTAGAGGGCCCGCGAGGGAACGGCGCGGGCTCCGGGGCGCCCTTGCGCCTTCGGGGAGTCCGGGCGGTATCATGGGGTGGTGACCGCGGGTCCCTGCCCGCCGCCGGGCGACCGCCAGGGCGCGCTGCGCAGCGATGGCCAGGTGCTCGCCGCGGCCGAGGCGCTGTGGCGCGCGCTCGCCCCTGCACGCCGTCGACACCCGCGGCCTCGAGGTGCGGCGCCTGCCCCCGGGGCGAGTTCCTGTGCCGGCAGGCCGGCCGCTCTGTCGAGGTCGAGCGCGGGACGCCCAGGCGCTGGATCGAGCAGATCCGGGGCTTCCCCGAGACGGTCGCGCTGGCGGGGGACGCCCCGCCCGTGCTCCTGCACACCGAGATCATGGGTGCACACCTTCACGCCGAGCCCGGCCGGCCGCTTAAGCGGGCTCGTGGACTTCGAGCCGGCCATGGTCGGGGCGGCGGAGTACGAGTTCGCCGCCGTCGGCCTGTCTCTGACCAGCGGCGACGCCCGCGCGCTCGGGGCCCTGCTCCGGGCCCACGGGTGGCCGGACGCCCGCCGGGGCCTTCCGTTTGCAGCAGCGCCTCGCCTACGCGCTCCTCCACCAGTACTCGAACCTGAGCCGCTACCTCGTGGAACGGCTGACGCCGAGAGGGATCGCAACGCTCGACGGCCTGTCGGAGTTCCCAGCAGCCTGCCGTCCGGGGGGCTTGGGCTCCCGCTTTCGGCGGAAGGCCCTCGCGCGGGCAAGCGAGGACGGGCGGAGGAAGGGGCGCCGTGAGGACGGCGGCCGCGGCGGGTCCGGCGCCGGCCCGGCGGGAAGATAGTGGTGCCGAACTGCCCGAAGGCCCGGCTTCATTGCGCGGAGAGGCTCGTGTATGGTCGGCCGGATGGATCGCGCTCGTGGGCGCCCGCGCTCGCACGGATCGAACGTATGGCCCTCATAGGCAAGCTGAGCGAGACCCCCTTCGCGGACCTCGTGCAGCTCTACGTCTCGTCCGGACAGACGGTCTCCATCAGCATCCACCTCGGCAAGAGCAAGAGCCCCGACGGCGTCTTCTTCGTGGAGCGCGGCCAGCTCGTCGACGGACGGTTCGGGGAGGCGGTCGGGCGTTCCGCCGTCCGCCGGGCCCTGCGGCTCCACGAGGGCTCGTTTCGCGTGGAGTCCAACGTCCGGAGCACCGCGCGCACCGTCAGCGAAGCTTGGCCGAGGCTGGTCCTCGAGGAGCTCGTGCACCTCGACGAGGAGCGGCGGACGGGTCGGGGGCCCGAGCCGGTGGCGGCGGCCCCCGCGAGCTCGCGGGCAGTGCTCCGGCGCGGGCCGGGCTGGGCGGTGCGGGTCGGCGTGGCCTTCCTCTTGCTCGTGGTGGTCGCGGCGGCGACCGTCTACCTGAAGCGGGGGAGGGCCCCCGGGTCGATGTCGCGGGCGACCCCGGCCGGCCGTGCGCGGGCGAGCACGCCCTCGCCAGGGGGGGCGTCCGGGGTGGACTCGGCGACGTCCGGCGGCGGGCTCGCCGCCATCACCCTCGGCATGGCCTCGCCGCTCAACGGCGCCAACAAGGAGCTCGGACTCGGCCTCAAGGCCGGCCTGGAGGCCGCCGTGGCCGAAGCCAACGAGGCCGGGGGCGTGCACGGCCGGCGCCTCGCCCTCTTGACGCTCGACGACGGGAACGAGCCCGACCGGACGGTGGAGGTCGTCCGCGAGCTGCTCGACGGGCAGGGGTCGGTGGCCATCGTCGGCGAGGCGAGCAGCATGAGCCCCGAGCTCTCTCCCCTCGTCGCGGCCAAGAGGGTCCCCTGGCTCGGGACCTTCGCGGTGGGCGCCGGCCCTTCCGCCGACCGCTACCTCTTCGGGCTGGGCCCGAGCCCGGCCGACGAGACCGCGGCCGCGGTCCGCTACCTCGTGGAGACGCGCCACCTCGAGGCCAGTCAGCTGGCCTTCTTCGGGGAGGACGACGACCTCGGGGAGGAGGGCTTCCGGGGTGTGGGGCAGCAGCTGCGGGCCTACCGTCAGGACCCGGGCAGGGTCTTGCGCACACGCTACCGGCGGAACTCTGCCGACGTCGAGCAGGCCGTGGAGAGGCTACGGGCCGCGGGAAGGGTCAGGGCGGTGGTGATGGTGGCCACGCAGGGCCCGGCGAGTCGCCTCATCCAGCGGGTGGCGGAGGCAAGCCCGTCGACCCTGTTCACCGACGTCTCGTTCGTCGACCTGGGCCCGCTGGCCGAGGATCTCCGGACGGCCAAGGCACTCGCGCCCGGCAACCTCCTCGTCACCCAGAGCGTGCCGCTCGCGACCTCGCCGGCCCCGGCCCTCGAGCGGTACCGAGCCGCGCTCGCCAAGTACTCCCTGGGTGAGTTGCCGGGCTCGTTCTCGCTCGAGGGCTACCTGCTCGGCCGGATGCTGGTGGAGGCCCTGCGGACGGCCGGGCCGGCGCCCGACCCGGAGCGGCTGCTCGGCGCGCTCGAGACCCTGCAGCTCGACGTGGGCGCGGGCCCTCCGCTCGGCTTCTCCGCCCACGACCACCAGGCCTCGCACCTTCTGTGGGGCGCGGTGCTCGAGGCGTCCGGCGCATGGAAGGCCGTGGACCTTCGCTAGCCTGGTCGCGCGAGAGGCGCGCTCCCTAGATCACGGGACGGCTGTAAGCTGGCGCGCCGGGCGCGGCGGGCCTATCCTCAAAGTCGACTCGGTCCTGGTCGACCGGGTCAGAAGAGAGCGGCCAGGGGGCAACGGGAGTTGCCCGGTCGCTCTTTTCGCTTTGGGTGCGCTCGAGCGCGGCACCGACCGACCGCCCCTCGTCCCATCGACCCCAGTCGAGGTGAGGCCGCCCAACGAGCGCGCTCCCTCCCTGCCGGGACTCGTGAGGCGAGCCGCCCCGGCGTCGCAGGACCCAGCGGGACCGAGACCCGCCGTATGCACCCGCGGAGCCATCGCGAAATGGTTGGTTGGCTGGGTGCTCCTGCCCGCCTGGCGTTCGCGACGCGCGCCGTTCTCTCGGGGAGTCGTATAAGCCTCCTAAGGGTGGGAGATACCGCTTCCTGCGGCCACCAGTTCTCGACATCTACTTAACTGTAAGTTGCGGTAATAATTGGCCTATAACTCCTCTGGGCCTGTTGGCGGCGAGCGTGGTGGTGTTCTATGCCCCACGAACATTTGACACCCGTTCGCGGGGGAGAGGCGACAGTGCTCCAGAGAAACGTGATCGTGATGCTCCTCGCCGCCACGGTCCTGGCCTGCGCGGCCAGTACCGACAGTCCGACCCCCGCGGCGGCCGCCCAGGCGGTGGGCATCTCGATCAGTCCGACCGCGGTGAACGTTGCGCCGGGTGGTCAGGAGACCTTCAGCGCGCTCGTGACCGGCGCGGCCAACACGGCGGTGACCTGGTCGGTCCTGGAAGGCGCCGCCGGAGGGACGATCACCAGCGCCGGCGTCTACACCGCGCCGGGGACGGCCGGCACCTATCACGTGGTGGCGACGAGCCAGGCCGACTCGACGGCCAGCGCCGCCGCGGTGGTCACGGTCGCCGGGGCCCCCACGGTGGTGGTGGCGGTGAGCCCCGCCACGGCTTCGGTGCTGGTGGGCGCGACCCAGCAGTTCTCGGCCAGCGTCACCGGCACGAGCGATACCGCGGTGGTGTGGTCGGTCCTGGAGAGCTCGGGCTGCGGCTCGGTCACCCAGGCAGGCCTCTACACGGCCCCCGCGGCCGTCACCACCTGCCACGTGGTGGCGACGAGCCATGCCGACGCCACCAAGAGCGACGTGGCCACCGTGACCGTGACCGCCGCCCCGGTGGTGGCGGTCGCCATCGCCCCCAAGACGGCTTCGGTGGTGGCGGGGGCGACCCAGCAGTTCTCGGCCATCGTCACCGGAACGAGCGACACCGCGGTGCTCTGGTCGGTGCAGGAGGCCTCCGCCTGCGGCTCGGTGAGCGCGTCGGGCCTCTACACGGCGCCCGCGGCGGCCACCACCTGCCACGTGGTGGCGACGAGCCACGCCGACGGGACGAAGAGCGACGTCGCCACCGTCACCGTCACAGTGACCCCGGTGGTGGCGGTCGCCATCGCGCCCAAGACGGCCTCGGTGGTGGCGGGGGCGACCCAGCAGTTCTCGGCCATCGTCACCGGAACGAGCGACACCGCGGTGCTCTGGTCGGTGCAGGAGAGCTCCGGCTGCGGCTCGGTGAGCGCGTCGGGCCTCTACACGGCGCCCGCGGCGGCCACCACCTGCCACGTGGTGGCGACGAGCCACGCCGACGG
>DATJVF010000461.1:0-13231 GCA_035501995.1 Anaeromyxobacteraceae bacterium | reverse complement strand
GGCGTCGAGCAGGAGCGCCGCGGTGGTGGTCACCGCGAAGAGCCGCACCGCGCCCGGTCGGGTTGGCCCGGCGGCGAGGGCGAGGAGCCGCCCCCCGAGCTCGGCGAGCGGACGGAGGACGATGGGACCGGGCCTCGGCCTCGCCGGCGGGCCGAGGAGCGCGCGTGCCGCGTCGTCGGGCGCGGCGACGACGGTGAACAGGCGGGCGCCGGCGGGCCTCGCCCCCACGGCGTGCTGCAGGAAGAAGTTCTCCCGGGTCGGGACCCACTCGCCGAGGGCCGTGAGCTCCTCCGCCGAGAGCGTGACGCGCACCCGCAGGAGCGCGTCCGCCCCGCGGGCCCGCGCGGCGCCCTCGACGTCGTCCTCCTCCGCCCCGGAGAGCGGCACGACGGTCTGAGCCCGCCGGGCGAGGGCCCCCGAGAGCGCGGTGAGGAAGGGCTCGCGCAGCGGTGCGCAGCCGGGCGCCGAGACGAGGAGGGCGAGCCTGGCGGGCGCGGGGTCCGGGACGGCCTTCAGGGAGAGCTCCTCGGCGGCCCGCTCCACCGCGCCGTCCCCGCCGCCGGGAGCGGCCGCGAGCAGGAAGGAGAGCACGAGGAGCACGGCCTTGTCCCTACCACGAGCGGCCCCGCGGGCGGGACCCTGGCCCACTTTAGTGGTCGTCCATGAAGAAGCTCTGCGGGGCGAGCCCGGGGACCTCCTCGCCCACCCGGCGCGAGGGCGCGGTGCCGGAGAGGAAGGCGGCGAGGGAGGCGGCGCCGTCGCCCTCGGTGGCGAGCAGTCCCGTCTTGGCGTCGATGCGGGCGAATTCCACGCCGCGGGCCACTCGGAAGTCCTCCGGGGGCCGCCGCGCCAGGGCCTCGCGCATGAAGGCCATCCAGGCCGGGAGGGCCGCGCCGGCGCCGGTCTCGTGGGGGCCGAGCGGCTCGTGGGAGTCGAAGCCCACCCAGACCCCGGCCACGAGGTCGGGGGAGAAGCCCACGAACCAGGCGTCGCGGTGGTCTTGGGCGGTGCCGGTCTTGCCGGCCAGGGGCCTCCCGAGCGACGCCGCCGCGGCCCCGGTGCCGTACTCGACCACGTCGCGCATCATGGAGGTGAGGACGTAGGCCACCCCTGGCTCGACGCTGGCCTCGGGGGTCGCGGCGCCGGCGGGGAGGGCGGCGCCGGGGACGGCCGGCGCGGGGAGGAGGACAGCCTCGCCCGCGGGCGCCGCCGGGGGCGCGGGCGCGAGCGCGGCGTCCGGGGCCGGCTCCTCGGTCGCGGCGGAAGCCGGGTCGGCGGGGGGCAGGACGGGGGGGTGCTCCTCGAGGACATCGCCGTTGCGGTCCTTCACCCGCAGCACGAGGAGGGGCGGGGTGGAGAAGCCACCGGCGGCGATGGAGGCGTAGGCGTTCACGAGCTCGAGCGGGGAGACCACGCCCACTCCGAGGGCCAGGGAGAGCGTGCGCGGCAGCTCGCCCTCCACCCAGCAGCGGCGGGCAAAATCGATGACGGCGTCCACCCCGAGGGCGTCGGTGAGCTTCACCGAGACGGTGTTCTTGGAGAAGGCCAGGGCCTGCTTCAGGAGGAGCGGGCCGTCGTACTCGTCGCGCTCGAAGTTCTGGGGCTTCCACTCCTTGCCGGTGTAGGGGTCGCGGTAGAGGTCGGGGGTGTCGTAGACCAGGGTGGCCGGCGTGTAGCGCCTCGAGGCGATGGCGGCGCCCCACACGAAGGGCTTGAAGGCCGACCCGGGCTGGCGGCGGGCCTGGATGGCGCGGTTGAACTGGGAGAGGCCGAACTGGTAGCCGCCCACCAGCGCGCGGACCTCGCGGGTGACGGCGTCGACCGCCACCAGCGCGCCCTGGACCCGCGGTACCTGCTCGAGCGCGAGGGGGACCGGCTTGTGCGCCCGGGCGAGGTCGGAGGGGCTCGCCTTGCCGGGGAGGATGCGCACCAGCACCACGTCCCCGGCCTTGACCACGTCCTTCATGCGGCGCGGCGCGGCGGTGGCCGAGGTCGGGTTGTACTTGCGGGCCCACTGCACCTCGGCGAGGGCGATCGTCCCCTCGCCCCCGCCGAGGTCGACGGTGGCGGCCCGGTCGGAGACCTCGCTCACGAGCGCGTCGTAGAGCCCCCCCGCCGCGAGCGGCTTCAGGGTGAGCATGCGCCGCACGTCGGTCTCGTCCTCGGCGGTCGGGTCGACGTCGTCGGGGGCGACGTGGCCGAGGTCCCAGGCGAGGGGCTCAGGGCTGCGCGCCTGCTCGCTGCGGAGTCGCTCACGCCACACCGGCAGGGCCCGCGACAGCTGATCCGGGTCGAGGTGGGCCACCGGCCCTCGCCACCCCTGGCGCTTGTCGACCGCGCGCAGCTGGGCCTGTAGGGCCTCCTCGGCGGCACGCTCGAGCCCGGTGTCGAGCCCCACCTCCACCACCAGGCCGTCGGTCTCGACGCGCTCGGCGCCGTAGCGCTCGTCGAGGTAGCGGCGGACGGCGTCGGCGTACCAGCTCCCGCTCGGCTCGGCCGGGTGGTTCGCCACCACGATGGGCTTCGCCGCCTCGGCGTCGGCGACCCGCTGGGAGATGAAGCCCTCCTCGGCCATCCGGCGCAGCACGTAGCGCTGCCGCTCCTTGGCGGCCTTGGGATGCTTCACCGGCGAGAGGCGCTCGGGCGACTGCACGAGGCCCGCCAGCATGGCGGCCTCGCCCACCGAGAGGCTCGCCACCCCCTTGTCGAAGTAGAAGCGGGCGGCCTCCTCCACCCCATAGCGGCGGTGGCCGAAGTAGATCTGGTTCAGGTAGAGGTAGAGGATCTCGTCCTTGCCGAGGTTCTTCTCGAGGCGCGGGGCGAGGAAGAGCTCCTTCAGCTTGCGCTTCACCCGCCACTCCTTGGCGAGGAGGAAGGTCTTCACCACCTGCTGGGTGATGGTCGAGCCGCCGCAGGCCACCCGCCCGCGGAAGAGCCCCTTCACCGCGCAGCGGGCGATGGCGAAGTAGTTCACCCCCCCGTGCTCGTAGAAGTGGGCGTCCTCCGAGGCGAGCACCGCCTTCTTCACCACCTCGGGGATGCGGTCGAACGGCACCACCGTGCGCCGCTCGCGGTAGAAGGCGAAGGCCTCCTGGCCGTCGATCCCGTAGACCCGGGTGGCGATGAGCGGCCGGTAGTCCTTGAGGGTGTCGAACAGGGGGAGGGCCCGGGTCGAGGCGAGGGCGTAGCTGCCGCAGGTGAGGGCGACGAGGGCGAGCCCTGTGAGGGCGAGGAGGAGCCGGTGGGTGCGAAGGAGCTCCCGCGCCCCCCCCAGGAGGGCAGACAGCCGGCTCGCGCACTTCGGTTCGTCGGCGGGAGGGTTCAAGGCAAGCGCTCGAGGTGACGCGAAAGATGGCCTGCGGGGCGGCCCTCCAAGGGCTCCTTGTCCCGACCGACCGTCCCTCTCTCGGCGGGCGCCCGGCCGGCGAGCGGAGAAGCACCGACCGTGCCGCCCGGCGTCCCCCTGCAAACACGAGGGGCGCCGGGGTATTCCGACCGCCCCGGCCCGCCCGTGGCGGGCGGGACACGCCCGCCCGAGGGCCGGGCGGACACGGCCGCGGGGGCCTCCCTCTTCCGCGCCGAGGTCATCCCTCGCGCCTCAACCCTAGCCCGCGCATCTTCTTGTAGAGGTGGCTGCGCTCGAGGCCGAGGGAGCGCGCCGTCTCCGATACGTTCTCGCCGTTCTCGGCCAGGGCGGCGAGGATGATCTCGCGCTCGGCCTCCTCCACGAGCTCGTGGAAGCTCGCCCCCTCGCGGAGCCGGCCGGCGCGCGGCAGGCGCGCGCCGGGCAGCACGCTCGCCACCTCGTCCTTGCCGAGGGTGGGGCCGTCGCACAGGATCACCATGCGCTCCACGAGGTTCTTGAGCTCCCGCACGTTGCCGGGCCAGTCGTGGCCCTGGAGCACGAGGTAAGCCTCGCGCGAGAAGGCCATGGGCCGCCGGCCGTTGCGCTCGCAGGCCTCCTCGAGGAAACGATCGGCCAGGGCCGGGACGTCCTCCTTGTGCTCGCGCAGGGGCGGCGCGTGGACGAGCACCACCGCCAGGCGGTAGTAGAGGTCCTCCCGGAAGCGGCCGGCCGTCGCCTCGGCGGTGAGGTCCTTGTTGGTGGCGGCGAGGACGCGCACATCGACCGTCAAGGTGGTCTGGCCTCCCACGCGCTCGAGCTCGCCCTCCTGGAGCACGCGCAGCACCTTGGCCTGCATGGCGGCGGGCATGTCGCCGACCTCGTCGAGGAACAGGGTACCGCCGTCGGCGAGCTCGAACTTGCCCCGGCGAGCCGTCACCGCGCCGGTGAACGCCCCCTTCTCGTGACCGAAGAGCTCGCTCTCGATGAGCTCCGCCGGGACGGCCGCGCAGTTGAGCTTCACAAATGGGCCACTCTTCCGGTGGGAACCCTGGTGGAGGGCGCGGGCGATGAGCTCCTTCCCGGTCCCGTTCTCTCCAGTGACGAGCACGCGTCCCTCGCTGGCGGCCGCGCGCCTCACGAGCTCGAAGAGGCGCTGCATGGCCGGACCGCTGCCGACCATCTCGAGGCGCCCGGCCTCGCGCCTCAGCGCCGCGTTCTCCTCGGCGAGGTGGCGCATGGCGAGGGCGTTGCGGACCGCCACCAGGAGCTTGTCGCGCCCGGTGATCGGCTTTTCCAGATAATCGAAGGCCCCGAGCTTAAACGCTTGCCTGACCGTCTCGATCGAACCGTGGCCGCTCATGATGATGACCGGCAGGTCGGGGCGCATGGCCCGGGCGCGCTCGAGCACGGTCAGCCCGTCCAGGTCGGGCATCTTCACGTCCATCACCACCAGGTCGACCGGGAGCGCCGAGAGTTTCTCCAGGGCTTCGGCGCCCCCGGAGGCCGTCTCGGTCAGGTACCCCTCGAGCGCGAGGGCGCGCGCGAGGGTCACCTGGATGTTGCGCTCGTCGTCAACGATGAGAAGGGTGGCGGCCATTCGGGGAAGACTCTACCTGGGAAGCTTTTCCTTTGACATGAGCCGAGAACGGAGCGAAAGAAACGGCATCGTCAAATCACACGACCGTTCGGAGGAGTCTGAATGCGCCGCATCGTTCTGCTTTCGCTGTCAGTGATCGCTATTTCCCTTACGGGTTGTTCCTCGAAGCCTAAAAACGGTGAGTGCAAGACGAGCGACGATTGCAAGGACCAGCAGGGTTACGGCAAGGTGTGCGTGCAGGGGCACTGCCAGGAGTGCGGCGCCGACACCGACTGCCAGGCTGGGTTCCTCTGCCGGGACAACCGCTGCGTGCCGCGCCCCGAATGCGCCGGCGACGCCGACTGCGGTCCCGGACGGGCCTGCCAGGATGGCCGTTGCGTCGCGGCGGCCCCGAAGGCCGAGTGCGCGGGCGACGCCGACTGCGGCCCCGGACGGGCCTGCCAGGACGGCCGCTGCGTGGCGAAGATGGAGGAGGCTCCTCCCCCGGCCCCCATGGCGGCCTGCGGCGGTGAGGACAACGCGGTCCACTTCGCCTTCGACAAGGCCGACCTCGACACCACCGCGCGCGGCATCCTCGAGAAGACCGCCGACTGCCTGAAGTCGGCCGGGACCACCCGCTTCACCGTCGAGGGGCACTGCGACGAGCGCGGCACGACCGAGTACAACCTGCACCTCGGCGAGCGGCGCGCCGAGGCGGTGAAGAAGTACCTCGGCAACCTCGGCCTCGATCCCCACGGCATCCGCACCACGAGCTACGGTAAGGAGCGCCCGCTCTGCACCGAGCACAACGAGGGTTGCTGGTCGAGGAACCGGCGCGGCGTGGTCGTGACCGGGGGCTAGCCCCAGGTGAAGCGGCTCGCACTCGCTCTCGCCCTCCTCGCCTCCGCCTGCTGGGTACCGGTCGAACGGGGCCGGCAGATGGAGGCGCGCATCCAGCGCCTGGAGGGTGAGAGCGAGTTGTCGACCCGCCAGCTCGACGAGCAGCGCGCGGTG
Source organism: Anaeromyxobacteraceae bacterium (assembly GCA_035501995.1). Lineage (GTDB taxonomy): Bacteria > Myxococcota > Myxococcia > Myxococcales > Anaeromyxobacteraceae > Anaeromyxobacter_A. The sequence continues at coordinate 7,295 of DATJVF010000461.1, read as the reverse complement.
GTGCGGCAGCGGGTGGCCGCCGTCGACGCCAAGATCGCCGAGGTGCAGAAGAAGCTCGACGAGCTCAACGCCACCGCCCACCGCAGCGGTGCCGACCTGGCGGTCCAGCAGGATCGCCTCCAGGAGGAGGTGGCGCGGCTGCGCGGCCTCATCGAGGAGGCCACCCACGAGTTCGAGGGCCTGCAGCAGCAACTCAAGGACCAGAAGGACGAGACCGACGCGCGCTTCGCGGCCTTGAAGGGTGCGGGCGCGCTCGACGAGTACGAGGCCAAGAAGAAGCTGCAGGAGCTGAAGCTCCCCACCGACAAGGGGGAGTTCTTCGCCCTCGCCCAGGCCGAGGAGGGCAAGGGCGAGCGCGCGGTCGCCCGCGAGCTGTACGACCAGTTCGCGAGGAAGTGGCCCAACGACCCGCGCGCAGCCGACGCACACTTCCGCATCGGCGAGATCCTCTTCGGCGACAAGCACTACCGCGAGGCCATCCTCGAGTACGGCAAGGTGGCCCAGGACTTCCCCCGCTCCGACAAGGCCCCCGACGCCCTCTTGCGCACCGGGGAGTCCATGCTCAACCTCGACTTGCGCGACGACGCGAGGGGCCTCTTCCAAGAGGTCGTGAAGCGCTACCCGCACACCACCGCCGCCCAGCGCGCCCGGGCCCGGCTCAGCGAGCTCGCACCGGCCCCGAAGAAGAGGACCCAGAACTCTGAACCGTGAGGGCCCGGCGCTCGCTCGTACCCGGGTCACTCGACTCGGGTCGAACGATACCCGGGTCTCCTTCGCCCCTGGTGGGCGGGCCTCGCCCCCGCGAGTCCGGTCGTGGCCCCGCGGGGGCTTGGAGGTGGCACGGGCGGAGCAGCCCGGCCTCCCGGGCGCCTCCTTCGTCGCCCCGGAGCGGGCCATGGCCCCACCTTCTCCACCTCTCCGCCTGGGCGAGCGGCTCGTCCAGGGCGGTCGCCTCTCGCGCCCCGAGCTCGCGCGCGCCCTCGCCTTTCAGAAGCGCCGGGGCGGCCGGCTGGGGGAGGTCCTGGTGCAGCTCGGGCTCGTCCCCGAGGCGGTGGTGCAGGGCGTGCTCGCGCGAGCGCTCGGGGTCGCCTGCCTCGACCTCCACGGGCGCCGCGTGCCGCCGGCCATCGTGCGCCTCGTGCCCGAGGAGCTCATCCGCCGCCGCGGGGTCTTGCCCGTCGCGCTCCTCTCCCGCCCCGCCGGCACGAGGCTCCTCCTCGCCACGAGCGAGCCCGGGGACGCCGCCCTGCTCGGCGAGGTGGCGCGGGCCTCGCGGCACGTCGTCACCCCGGTGCTCGCGAGCGCCCGCGAGATCAGGAGGGCCATCGAGCGGAGCCTCGCCCGCCCCCAGCCGGCGGAGAGCCCCTCCCCGCGCCGGGTCGCCTGAGATCTCCGGGACCAGCGCTACGGGGGCCCGGAGAGGAGCGCCTCGAAGGCCGGGCGGCCCTTCAGCGCATCGAACATCGGATCGCTCGACAGCCAGGAGCGCACCTTGGCCGGATCGGAGGCGAGCGCCCGCCTGAGCGCGACGAGGGCCGGCTCCTCCTGACCCCACAGGGCATAGAGGGCCGAGAGGTTGTAGTTCAAGAGGAGGTCGTCCGGCGAGAGTTCGCGCGCCCGCGCGTAGGCCCGCTCGGCCTCGGCGTAGAACCCCTTCTGGGCGTAGCAGACGCCGAGGTCGAGGTGGGCCTCGAAGCCGTCCGGCTCGTGGCGCACCACCTCCTTCAGCTGGACGATGGCGGCGCGGTAGTCGCCCTCGTCCATGAGCAGGGCCGCGAGCTCGTGGCGGGGGAACGGGTCGTCGGGCGCGAGCGCGATGGCGGTCTCGAGCTCCTTGCGCGCCTCGGCCGGCTGCCCCTGGTCGGCGTAGGCGAGGCCGAGGTTCAGGTGGGCGTCGGGGTAGTCGGGGTCGAGCTGGATCGCCTCCCGGAACTGGGCCACCGCCATGTCCTGGCCGTGCGTGGAGAGGAAGCAGGCCAGGTTGTAGTGGGCGGTGGCGCTGTCGGGCTCGAGGCCGAGCGCGGTCAGGTACTCGGAGAGGGCTTCGCGGTACCACTTCTTCTCGGTGTAGACGGTGGCGAGGTTGTCGTGCGCGTGGGCGGACTTGGGGTCGAGCTCGAGCGCCTTCTGAAACTCCCGGATCGCCTCGTCGAGCCAGCCCCGGTCCGCGAGCTCGATGCCGCGGGCGTTGTGCTCGTCGGACAGCGCGATGTGGTCCTTGTCGCGGCTCACGGGATGAGAGTCTAATCGCTCCCCGGGTGGGGCAGCTTGCCCGAAGATAAGCCCCGGGCTCGGGCGGGGCTGGCGAACCCCGCCCGAGCCCGGGGGCCCGTCCTGCCGTGACCGGCCAGGAGGCGCTCCGCCCACGGGCGACCCGGCGAGGGAGGGGTGCTACCTTCCCGAAATGGTACGTCCACGCCCGCTCGCCCTCGCCGTGGCCTTCGTTCTCCTCGCCCTCGGGGGAGCCTGGCTCGTCCAACGGGGCGCCTCCGGGGAGACCGACGAGGAGCGCATCCGCAAGCTCATCCTCGAGGCCGCGCGGGCCGCCGAGGAGCGCCGCCCGCGCGACGCCGTGCTCCCCCTCTCGGAGCGCTTCTCGGGAGGAGGGCTCGACCGCGACGGGGTCCGCAGCCTCATCGCCCTCGAGACCCTGCGCGGGAGCTGGACCAGCGTGACCGTGGCCGGGATGGCGGTGGAGGTGGACGGCGACCGGGCGCGGGCGGCCTTCGACCTCGTGGCGGCGCGCGGCGGCGCCAGGCGGACGCTCGCGGACCTCTGGCCGGCCGAGGCCAACGCCTTTCGCGTCGCCTGCGAGCTCGAGCGCGAGCGGGCCGGGTTCCGGGTGGTGCGCGGGCGCTGGCGCGAGGTCCCGCTCGCCGAGGTGCTGGCGGGGCCGCCCGCCCTCGAAGGCGCCGAGGGCGCGGGCGGGCCGGCGCCGGCGCGTTGACGCCGCAGCGCCCTAGCGGGCATGCTCTCACGCCGCGCGGACCTGCCCGGATGGCCCTCTACACGCCCCTCTCGCACGAAGAGCTCACCGGCGTGCTCCGCCGCTACGGCCTGCCACCCCCCGAACGCACCCTCCCGGAGCCGAAGGGCAGCGTCAACACCAACTACCACCTGTGGGCCGGGGGCCGCCGTTGGTTCCTCCGCGTGAACGAGGGCAAGACCCGGGAGGACGTCGCCTTCGAGGCTGAGGTGCTGCGCTTCCTCGCCGGGGAAGGCTTCCCGGCCGCGCCGCTCGCCCTGGCCGACGACGGGTCGCCCCAGATCGAGGTGGCCGGCCGGCCGGCCATGCTGTTCGCCTTCGCCCCCGGGGTCGAGCTCGAGCGGGCCGACGTCACCGCCCTGCACTGCCAGCGCATCGGCGCCGAGGTGGGCCGGCTCCACGCCCTCGCGCCGCGTTTCGGGCACGCCCGCCGGAACCCCTACCGCTGGGCGCGGGTGGCCGACTGGGTGGCCGAGCTCGGACCGCAAGGGGGCGGGGACCCGCTGGTCGCCGAGGCCATGCCGCTCCTCAACGAGGAGCTCGCCCGCCTGAGGACCTTGCCCCCGGCCCCGAAGGGCCTCGTGCACGGGGACCTGTTCCTCGACAACGTCCTGTGGGAGGGCGACCGGGTCTCGGCGCTCCTCGACTGGGAGATGAGCTGCACCGACGCCTTCGCCTACGACCTGGCGGTGATGGTGAACGCCTGGTGCTACCGGGCGCGCTTCGAGCCGGCGCTCGTGCGCGCCTTCCTCGGCGGGTATCGGGAGCAGGCCCCCCTCTCGGCGCAGACCCTCGACGCCCTCTACCCCTACGCGCGCTACGTGGCGCTCCGCTACACCGCCTCCCGCATCCACGCTTTTCACCGTGCGTCGCTGGGGGCCGACCGGCTCGCCTGGAAGGACTGGACCCGGTACCGCGACCGGCTGGCCACCCTGCACGCCCTGGGCGAGGAGGCCTTCCGCGCCCTCCTCGGGGCTTGAGCTGGGGGGCGTCTGCGGCGCCGGGACGCGCGAGGGGACCGGGGAGGCCGCGTCGCCAGGGGCTCCTCAGAGCCCGCTCACGAAGTGCCAGACGTGGTCCTCGCGGGCGAACTGCATCCGGTGGGTGTCGCTCGCCTGCTTCGCCACCTCGCCGGCCTTGGTCGCGATCCGGTAGTACTCGTCGTAGTCGACGTAGGCGGCCGCCCGGTCGCCCATCACGTCGACTTGCTTCACGTTGATGTCGAGGCGGAGCGCGGTGATCTTCTGGTAGTCGTCTGAGAGCCGGGCGCGCAGCAGGGCGTAGTCGACGTCGTCGGACGGGTCGGGCGTGCCGGCGTTGTCGTAGTAGTGGGGCGAGACCAGGGCCATGACCGCCCCCGCATCGCGGTGCTCCGCCGCCAGACGGTAGGCCTCGATGGCGGCCACGATGGCGCGCGTGTCGGAGGTGTCCGGGATCTGCGTGCCCGGTATGCGGTGGGTGGCGCAGGCGAGCAGGGGAACGGCGAGGAGGAGGGACCACGTCGTCGCGAACGGGCGCATGGGCTTTCTTAGAACCCGGTCGGCCACCGCCGTCAACCGGGCCATGCGGCCGCCCGACCCTCGTGCGGGGTCCCCTGCGCGAGAAGAGCCCCTCCCCGCTTGCCGACCGGGCGGGGCGCCTCTAGAGTCTTGCGCCGCATGAACGAGAGCTTCGAGGCCTTGAGGCGTTTCTTCGAGACCGCCGAGGTCGCCCGCAAGGCGGCGCGGCCGCTCAGCGACGAGGCCGAGGTGGCCCTCGTCCTCGACGGCGGCCAGGCCCGCTTCGTGATGCGCGGCGGGAAGCCCGCGGTGCTGGAGGGCCCGGCCGAGGCGCCGGACTTCACCCTCACCCTGCCCGACCGCGCGGTGGCCCGCATCACCGCCCTGAAGAGCGACGAGGTGGGCGAGTTCGGGATCGAGTTCTTCAAGCTCATGCTGGAGAAGGACCCGGCCCTGAAGCTGCGCGCCAAGATCGACGCCCCGACCGCGAGGCTCCTCGCCCACGGCTACCTGGGCGTGCTCGCCCAGGGGGGGCTCAGGGTCACCTGGTGGCTCATCAAGAACGGGGTCAAGAACCCCAAGGCGGCCATCGAGCAGCTGCGGGGCGGGAAGTGAGGCCGGGCTAAGGCTTCCTGCCGGCCTCCGGCTCGCCGAGGAGCGCGCTCGCCACGCCCGGTCCGAGGCTCTCGCGCATGAGCCGCCCCACGAGCGCCTCGAACTCGGCGCGCGCGCGCTCGTCCACCCAGGCGAAGCGGATGCCCATGCCGGGCTCGGCCTCGGGCCCGTGGCGGACCACCTCGCCCTCGAGCGCGATGGGCTCCCCGAGCGAGGGCAGGGTGAGCTTGAGCGCGATGCGGGTCCCGATCGGGAGCGGCTCGCGCGAGAGCACGAAGGCTCCACCCCGGGAGAGGTTGCGGGTGTAGTCGGCGAAGAACCGGTTCATCCGGGCGTAGACGACCTTGAGCTCGACCGGCACGCGCGCGTGCTCGCGGTGTTCCGCCATCGGCGCCCATGTTATCCCGTGGCCGGGTCCACCCCCAAGCGGCCGGTTCCCGCATGGAAGCCACGAGCACAGCCCGGTCCCTCCTCCGCCTCCTCCGGTCGCCGCCCGCGCTCGGCGGGGGCCTCGCCTTCCTCGCCCTGGCGTTCCTCGGGGGCCGCTACCCCCTGCTCGAGGTCCCGGGGTTCGACCTCGGCCTCGTGGGCGCGCTCGCCTTCGCGCTCCTCGTCGGACCCGCCCTGGGTCTCTCGGCCGCTCGCCGGGAGCTCGCGGCGGCCCATCCCCCCGCCGCCCACAGGCCGGCGGCGGCCGCGGCCGGGGTGGCGACCGCGCTCGTCGCGCTCCTCCTCGCGGCCTCGGCGCTCCGCTCGGCCCTGGCGACGCCCTGCCGGCCGCTCGCTAGCGCCTCGGTGTTCCTGGCCGTCGCCTGGCCCTCGGCCCTCCTCTCCACCGGCCTCGGCGTGCTCGCCGGGCTCCTCGCCCGGGGCGCCCGAGGCCAGGCCGCGCTCCTCTACGCCGCGGTCCTCCTCGCCTCGCTCGCGACGACCCTCGCCGCGGCCTACTTCGGGCCGACCGCCTCGGCCTACGACCATCTCCTCGGAGTGTGGCCCGGGCCGCTCTACGACGAGGCGGTGGCCCTCGACGCCCGCCTCCTCCTCTTCCGGGTGGGGACGCTCTGCCTCTTCGCGGGCGCGCTCGCGCTCGCCGCGCTCGTGACCAGGCGGCGCGCCGGGGCGCCCCTCGGCCGGGCGGCGGCCGCGCTCGCGGCGGCGCTCGCCGGCGCGCTCGCCGCCTGGGCCGGGGGCGGCGGGATGCCCACCCGGGCTGCCATCGCCGCCGAGCTGGGGGGCGTCCTGGAGGGGCCGGGCTGCACCCTCCACTTTCCCCGCGAGAAGAGCCCGGAGGAGGCGGAGCGCGCCCTGCGCGACTGCGAGTACGACGCGCAGGCGGTGGCCCGCGCGCTCGGCCTCGCGCGGCCCCGCCACGCCGAGGTCTTCGTCTACCGCAGTCCCGAGGAGAAGCGGCGCCTCACCGGCGCCGGCAGGACGAGCTACACCAAGCCCTGGCTGGCCGAGATCCACCTGAACGACCAGGGCGTCCCGCACCCGCTCCTCCGCCACGAGCTCGTGCACGCCCTGGCCTCGGCGGCCGCGCCGGGTCCGCTCGGGGTCCCGGCGCGGGCGGGCGTCCTCGTCAACGCCGGGCTCATCGAGGGCCTGGCGGTGGCGCTGGAGGTGCCGGAGGGGAGCCTCGACGTCCACGGGGAGACGAGGGTGCTGCGGGACCTCGGGCTCCTGCCGCCGCTCGCCGCGCTCCTCGGCCCGGGCGGCTTCTTCGGGGCGGCGCCCGCCCGCGCCTACACCGCGGCCGGCAGCTTCGTGAAGTTCCTCCTCGCGCGCGAGGGGCCCAAGAAGGTGCTCCTGGCCTACGCGCTCGACGACGTGCCGCGGGGGGTGGGCGAGCCGCTCGAGGCGCTCGACGCCGCCTGGCAACGCTTCCTCGACGGGGTGGTGGTCCCACCCGCGGCGGCGGCGGCGGTGGCGGCCCGCTTCGAGCGCGGGAGCCTCTTCGTCCGGGCCTGCGTCCGCGAGGTGGCCGAGCTCGAGGGGGAGGCGGCGCGGCGGGCCGCGGCCGGCCGGGCCGGGTCGGCCGAGGCCCTCTTTCGCCGGGCGAGCGCGCTCTCGGGGGGCGATCCGGCCCTCCTGCGCCCCGCGGCCGAGGCCTGGCGTGCCCGGGGGGACCTCGAGCGCGCCCAGGGCCTCCTCGAGGAGGCGCTCGACGCGGCCGAGCGCGCCCAGGGCCGCCGCGC
>DATJVF010000460.1:0-2068 GCA_035501995.1 Anaeromyxobacteraceae bacterium | reverse complement strand
GGCGTCGAGCATCCCCGCGCGCCGGAAGCGGAGGAGCGCCGAGAGCGCGCCGAAGACCGATTGCCCCTTGTTCGTCCCGAGCACGAGGTGGGGGGGGAGCCCGCTGGCGATGAGGGCCGGCACGGTGATGAGGCCGCCGCCGCCCGCCACCGCGTCCACCACCCCGGCCAGGAAGGCGAGGAGCGCGAGGAGCGCGACGGCGAGGGCGGAGAGCGCGGGCAAGGCCTTTGGGTTCCGGGGGGAGGCGCGGCGAGGATGGTGGGAAAAGCGAGGGCGGTACACGGCGCAGAAGGGTGCCGGCCACCCGGCGCCTCACCCGGCGCCGGCTGGGTGGCCCCGCCGGACCGCGACCGGCGGGCGCCGCGCTGCGTTAGACTGGACCACGTGGCGCGCCCCTATCACGCCGTCCTCGTGCCGGGGTTCTTCGGCTTCGCGAACCTCGGTGACTTCGCCTACTTCGGGCACGTGGTCGAGCTCATCTCCGACATCGGGCCCCGCTTCGGCCTCGACGGCGAGGTGATCGTGGTCCGCACCGACCCCACCTCGTCGCTCCTGCGCCGGGCCGCCATCTTGACCGAGAGCGTCTCGGCGCTGCTCGACCGGTCGGGAGGCGAGGTGGCGATCCTCGCCCACTCGAGCGGCGGGCTCGACGCCCGCCTCATGCTCTCCCCGGGCGTCTCCGTGCCGACGAGCGCCGACGTCGAGCGCTGCGCCCGCAGCGTGCGGGCCCTCGTGACGGTGGCGACGCCCCACTACGGCACCCCGCTCGCCGATCTCTTCAACAGCCTGCTCGGCCAGAACCTGCTGCGCATCCTCTCCCTCGCCACCATCTACACGCTGCGGAGCGGAAGGCTCCCCATCTCGGTGGTGCTGCGCCTCGCCCGCCTGCTGCGCGGCCGGGGCGCCCGCCCGGCCGGTGTCATCGACCAGCTCTACCTCGAGCTCTTGGGCGACTTCTCCTCGGCCCGGCGGCGGGTGGTGGAGGACTTCTTGAACCACGTCTTCACCGACCAGGACCTCGTGCCGCAGATCGCGCCGGCCTCCATGGATCTCTTCAACGCCTCGACCAGGAACCGGCCGGGGGTGCGCTACGGTTGCGTGGTGACCCAGGCCCGTCGCCCCGGCCTGCGCAGCCTGGCCCGGGCCGGGCTCGACCCGTACGCGCAGGCCTCGCACGCGCTCTTCGTAGTCCTCTATCGCCTGTCCTCCGGGATGCCGCGCGATCGCCGCCCGCGCGTCACCATGGAGCACGCCGACGTCCTGCGCCGCACCTTCGGGCGGATCCCGGACGAGGCCGCCAACGACGGGATCGTGCCCAGCTTGAGCCAGGTCTGGGGCGACCTCGTGGCCGGCGCCTGGGCCGACCACCACGACGTCATCGGACACTTCCACCTGCCCACCCACGTGCCGCCGCATTTCGACTGGCTCGCCTCCGGCAGCGGCTTCAACCGGGTGCACTTCGAGGCGCTCTGGCGCGACATGGTCGCCTACGCGGGCGGCGCGCGCTTCCAGGGGCCCCGCGAGGTCCCCTGACGCACCGGCCTCCATCGCGGCGGCGGCGAAGGGAGGGCGATGTCCGGCCCCCCTGCTAGCCTTCCGGGCTGGGATGCTCCGCCTCCTCCACACCGCCGACTGGCACCTCGGCCACACGCTTCACGGGAGGGAGCGGACCCGCGAGCACGTGGCCTTCCTGGAGTTCCTCCTCGAGGCCCTCGAGGCCGAGCGCGCCGATGCGCTCCTCGTGGCGGGCGACGTCTTCGACGCCGCCAACCCGCCCGCCTCGGCGGTGGCGCTCTTCTACCGTTTCCTGGCCAAGGCCTGGACGAGGCGCCCCGAGCTCACCGTGGTGATCATCGGCGGAAACCACGACTCGGCCTCGCGGCTCGAGGCGCCGCATCCCCTCCTCGACGCCCTCGGGCGCCTCCACGTGGTGGGGGCCCTGCCGCGCCGCGGCGCGGGGCTCGACGAGGACCGGCTCGTCATCCCGCTCCCCGGGCCGGGCGGGCAGGTGGAGGCCCTGGCGGTCGCCGTGCCCTACCTGCGCCCGGCCGACCTCGCGCTCGAGGCG
>DATJVF010000459.1:0-2847 GCA_035501995.1 Anaeromyxobacteraceae bacterium | reverse complement strand
CACCGCGCGAAGGCCCGCGGTCCCTTCGCCCGCGCCCGCGCGCGGAGGAGGGTCTCGAGGGGATCCTCGCCGAGCCCCTCCTCCCGCGCGGGCGCGAGGACCTGGGGGCGACGGGAGCGGCGAGACCCGCAAGCCCGCCCGCGCTATCCCCGGGGCCGCCCTCGCGGGCGGCCCGCTTTCCCCAGAGAGGCGCCCTCCGGCTCGGCCAGGGCGCCCTCTCGCCTCCCCGGGGGGCCGCCCTGGCGTCCACCCCGCGCACGGGTTAGATCCCTTTCCTCACCGTGGCCCGCCTCCCCGCCTTCACCGTCTTCCTCGCCGTGATGCTGGCCGCCTTCGGCGGCATGCACTACTACATGTGGGCCCGCCTGGTCCGGGACACCGGCATGCCCGACCTGTGGCGGCGGCTCTTCGCGGGCCTGTTCGCGGCGGCGGCCCTGGCGGTGCCCCTGGGCCTCATCCTCGTACGCCGGCTCCCCTTCAAGCCCACGCGCCTCCTCGCGGCGGCGCTCTTCACGTGGATGGGGGTGGCCTTCCTCGTCTTCACCGCGCTCGTCGCCGCCGACCTCGGGCGCCTGCTCTTTGCGAGCACCCAGTGGGTGCTGGCGCTCGCCTCGGGGCGCCCGGCCGCTCCGGTCGATCCGGCCCGGCGGGTGTTCCTCGCCCGCACGCTGGCCGGCGGGGCGGCCCTGGTGGCCGGGGCGGCCAGCGTGGCCGCGGTGGAGGGAGCCCTCGGCGAACCGCGCGTGAACGAGGTCCCGGTCCGCCTCGAGCGCCTGCCGGCGGCCCTCTCCGGCTTCACGCTGGCCCAGATCTCGGACCTGCACGTCGGGCCCACCATCGGCGAGGAGCACGTGCGCCGGGTGGTCGACCTCACGAACGGGCTCAAGGCCGACGCCATCGTGATCACCGGCGACCTGGTGGACGGCAGCGTGGCCGAGCTGCGTCGCGCCACCGAGCAGCTCGCCCGCCTGCGCGCGCCGCAGGGGGTGTACTTCGTCACCGGCAACCACGAGTACTACGCCGGGGCCGCGGCCTGGCTCGCCGAGCTCGAGCGCTACGGCGTGCGCTGCCTGCGCAACGAGCGCCTCCCGCTCGGGGACCGCGGACCGGGCGGCGCCTCCTTCGACCTCGCCGGGGTGGACGACTGGAGCGTGGCCCGGGCCCACGACGGGCGCTGGCCGGTGCTCGACCGCGCGCTCGCCGGCCGAGATCCGGACCGGAGCCTGGTCCTCCTCGCCCACCAGCCGCGCGGCGTCCCCGAGGCGGTGCGGGCGGGGGTGGAGCTGCAGCTCTCCGGGCACACCCACGGCGGCCAGGTCTTTCCCTGGAACCTGGTGGTGGCCGCGGTCTACCCCTACTCGAGAGGGCTCTACCGCCACCGCGAGGGCGAGAGCCGGGGCCTGGTGTACGTCTCGTGCGGCACCGGCTTCTGGGGACCGCCCATGCGCCTCGGGGCCCCGGCCGAGGTGGCGAAGATCGTCCTCACCCGGGGCTAAAGTGGACGCTCGGCGGCGGTGAGGGCCTCCACGATGGAGGGGAGCCTCTCGGTGGCGAGGCCGCGCGCGAAGAAGCCCCGCGGGCTCTCCTGGCACAGCGCCGAGAAGGGGTTCTCCTCGGGGTTCACGTCGACGAGGGCCAGGCCCCGCTCGAGCGCCAGCTCGCCGAGCTGCATGGGGAGGTTCGTGGCCCCGCTCGTGCCGACCACGAGCAGGAGGTCCGCCTCGCGCACCGCGCGCAGCGCGGTCTGCATGCGGTAGTTTTCCTCGTCGTAATACTCGTCGAACCACAGGACGTGGGGGCGCAGCCATCCCCCGCAGCCGGGGCAGGCGAGGGCCTGCCGGTCCTCGGCGCGGAAGGGCGTCTCGGCCCGGCGTTCGCCCAGGTCCGGCATGGGGAGCTTGCCCGGCGTGCAGCCCGCGGCGCAGCGCACGAAGCCGGCGTCGCCGTGGATGAGGGAGGTGCGGTCGGGGGTGGCGCCGGCGCGCAGGTGGAGGCCGTCGATGTTCTGGGTGACGAGGTGGAACCTTTCGCCGAGCGCGCGGTCCAGGGCCACGAGCGCACGGTGGCCCTCGTTCGGCTCGGCCCTCCTGCACACCCCGAAGCGGTAGAGGTACCAGCGCCAGACCTCCTCGGGCGCCCGCAGGAACATGGCGTGGGTGGCCATCTCCTGGGGCATGTAGTTTCGCGAGCCCACCACCCAGTACCCCTCCTGCCCGCGGAAGGTCGGGATGCCGCTCTCCGCCGAGATGCCGGCCCCGGTGAGGGCCGTCACCCGGCCGGCGCGGCGCCTCACCTCCTCCAGGATCTCGACGAGCCTCGGCTCCATGGCGCTACGCTCCTTTCCGCCTACGAGGCGCGGCGCAGCTCGCCCGCCCGCCGGGCGGGCAGCCTCTCGCCGCGAGCCACCGCCGCCACGATGCGCTCGAGCTCGCCGAGCCCGTCGGAGAGGGCGGCCGGCCCGGGCTGCAGGATGAGCGTGCTCTTCACCTCGTAGAGCTGGTCGTCGAGGACCGCCCGCACGCCCGCCCACCCCGCCCGCGAGGCGATGCGGGCGCGGACCGCCTTCCTTCCGCACCAGCTCGCCACCACGAACTCCGGGTCGCGCGCCGCCACCACCTCGGGAGCGAAGATCCGCCCGCGCGCCCCCTGCTCGGACCGGCACTCGGCGCAGACGTCCTCCCCCCCGCAAAGCTCGAGGAGCTCCGAGACCCAGCGGATCCCGGCGATGAGCGGGTCGGGCCACTCCTCGAAGAAGCCGCGCGGGCGGCGCGGCAGGGCGGCGGCTCGGTCGGCCACCCGCTCGAGCCCTCGCTCGAGCTCGCCGGCCAGCGCCTGCCCCGCCTCGGC
>DATJVF010000458.1:0-7321 GCA_035501995.1 Anaeromyxobacteraceae bacterium | reverse complement strand
GTGACGAAGGTCGAGAAGGCGTCCACCACGGCCATGCCGCCGAAGACGGGGCCGGCGGGGCTGGCCGAGAAGGCGGCCAGCGCCGAGAGGGCGGCGGTGGCCACGGTGACGCCGACCTGGTAGCCGCGCCGGGCGGAGGTGAGGAAGACCTCCGAGAGGAGCAGGACGAGCGCCCCCGCCACGAGGAGGGCGAGGGGCAGCATGGCCGCGAGGTCGGTCGGGCTGAAGCCGTTCATGTCACTCCCTCCCGGCGATGGCCGCCGGCTCGGACCCGGTGGCGGGCGGGAGCTCCGGGTTCTCCTTGCGCAGGCGTTCCTCGACGGTCTGGAAGCGGGCGAGGAGCCTCAGCGCCGGCTCCCGGGCCGGGGTGAGGAAGGGCTGGGGGACGAGGCCCAGGACGCCGATGAGGATGACGAGGGGGACGAGGACGAACCACTCGCGCACGGAGAGGTCCGGGAGCGACTGGTTCTTCGGGTTCCGCAGCGGGCCCAGGAACACCCGCTCGACGAGGAGCAGCATGTAGACCGCCCCCAGGATGACGCCCAGCGCGCCCAGGGCGGCGAACCAGGCGGCCGCGACCGGGTGGCCGAAGAGGTGACCCTGCAGGCGGCCGAGCCAGGTGCCGGAGAGCACCAGGAACTCGCCCACGAAGCCGTTGGTGCCGGGCAGCCCGATGGAGGAGAGGGTCACGATGACGAAGGCGGTGGCGAGCCAGGGCATCTGCCGGCCCAGGCCGCCGAACTCGGAGATGGCCCGGGTGTGGCGCCGCTCGTAGAGGAGGCCGACGAGGAGGAAGAGGGCCCCGGTCGAGATGCCGTGGTTCAGCATCTGGTAGACGCCCCCGGTCAGGCCCTCGACGGTGAGGGCCATGAGCCCGAGCATCACGAAGCCCATGTGCGACACCGACGAGTAGGCGACGAGCCGCTTCATGTCCTTCTGCACGAGGCACATGAGCGCGCCGTAGAGGATGCCCACCACCGCCAGGGTGGCGAGGAGCGGCCGGTAATGGAGGGCCGCCTCCGGGAAGAGGGGCAGGGCGTAGCGGAAGAAGCCGAAGGTGCCCATCTTGAGGAGGACCCCGGCCAGGATCACCGAGCCGGCGGTGGGCGCCTCGGTATGGGCGTCGGGGAGCCAGGTGTGGAGGGGGAACATGGGCACCTTGACGGCGAAGGCGGCCGCGAAGGCCAGGAACACCACCCGCTCGGCCGAGACGCCGAGCTGCAGGTTCTCCCGCACCTTCAGGTAGTCGAAGCTCCCCCCGGCGTGGGCCGAGACGTAGAGGATGGCGACCAGCATGAGCACGCTCGCCACGAAGGTGTAGATGAAGAACTTGAGGGTGGCGTAGAGGCGGTTGTCCGAGCCCCAGATCCCGATGAGCAGGTACATGGGGACGAGCACCGCCTCCCAGAACACGTAGAAGAGGATGAGGTCCAGGGCGGCGAAGGTGCCGATCATGGCCGACTCGAGCACCAGGAGGGCGATCATGAACTCCTTCACCCGCTCCTGCACCGACCGGAAGGTCGAGAGGACCACGATGGGGGTGAGGACGGTGGTGAGGAGCACGAGGAGCAGCGCCACCCCGTCGATCCCGATGTGGTAGCTCACGCCCAGGCTCGCCACCCAGGGCACCATCGTCTCGAACTGGAACTCGGGGGCGGCGTGGGTGGCGTTGAAGCCGAACCACAGGCCGAGCGAGGCGAAGAAGGTGGCGAGGGAGAAGAGGAGCGCCAGCGCGCGGTGCTGGTTCGGCTCGTCGGCCGGGAAGAAGGCGGCCGCCACCGCGCCGGCGAGCGGGAGGAAGATCACCACGGTGAGCAGGTTCAGGGAGGCCACTAGCGCCCTCCGAGCATCACGGCCACGAGGATCACCGCCGCCGCCAGCGCCATGAGCGCCGCGTAGCGCTGGGCGTCTCCGTTCTGGAGCGGGCGGAACAGGCGGGCCAGCCCGGAGGCGATGGAGGCCACCAGGTTCACGATCCCGTCGATGACGAAGGTGTCGAGGACCCGCCACAGCCCGTAGGCGAGGCCGCGCACCGGCCTCACCACCAGGGCGTCGTAGAACTCGTCGACCCGGAACTTCTCGGCGGTGAAGCGGTACAGGCCGGGGAAGGCCCGCACGAAGCGCTCCGGCGCGCGGCGCCAGGCTCCGGCGTACATGGACCAGGCGAGCCCGGCGAAGAGGAGGGCCACCATCCAGGCCACCGCGAAGGGCCACAGGGCCTCCTCGGCCTGCCCGCCCAGGACCCCTCTCGCCTGGGCGAAGACCGGGGCCACGAACTCGTCGAAGAGCTCGCCCCACGACCCGAGCGCGCGCGGGAGACCGAGCACGAGCGCCACCACCGACAGCGCGGCGAGGACGTAGAGCGGGTAGGTCATCACCCGGGAGGACTCGTGGGCGTGGCGGGCCTTCTCGCTGCGCGGCTCGCCCACGAAGGTGAGGGCGAAGAGCCGGGCCATGTAGAAGGCGGTACCGGCCGCGGCGAGGGTGCCGAGCGCGTAGGCGAGCGGGCCGGCCCAGGGGGCGACCGGGTTCTGGTCGTGGAGGGCGCCGGCCAGGATGGCGTCCTTGGAGAAGAAGCCCGAGAGCGGGACCACCCCGGTGATGGCCAGGGTGGCGACGAGGAAGGTGAGGGCGGTGTGGGGCATCTTCTTCATGAGCCCGCCCATGTTGCGGATGTCGGTGTCGTCCCCCATGCCGTGCATGACCGAGCCGGCGGCGAGGAACAGGCAAGCCTTGAAGAAGGCGTGGGTGACGAGGTGCAGCACCCCGGCCGAGAAGACGCCCGCCCCCACCCCGATGAACATGAAGCCGAGCTGGCTGACCGTCGAGTAGGCCAGCACCTTCTTGATGTCGTACTGGGCGAAGGCGATGGCGGCCGAGAGCACCGCGGTGGCCGCCCCCACCAGCATCACCACCGCCATGGAGGCCGGGGCGAGCGCGAAGAGGAAGCTCGTGCGGGCGACGAGGTACACCCCGGCCGTCACCATGGTGGCGGCGTGGATGAGGGCCGAGACCGGGGTCGGGCCGGCCATGGCGTCGGGGAGCCAGACGTAGAGCGGCAGCTGGGCGCTCTTGCCGGTGCAGCCGAGGAACAGCATCAGGGTGGCGAAGGTGAGGACGTAGCCGAGCGTGTGGCCCGAGAAGACCCCCGAGCCGAGGATGAGCTCCGGCGAGGCGCCCCGCACCGCGCCGGCGAGCAGCCCGTAGTCGGTGGTGCCGAAGACCGAGAGCAGGGTGAAGACCCCGATGAGGAAGCCGAAGTCGCCGATGCGGTTCACCACGAAGGCCTTGCGCCCGCAGTACGCCTTCTGCTCGTCGGTGTACCAGAAGCCGATGAGCAGGTAGCTGCACAGGCCGACCCCCTCCCAGCCGACGAAGGTGAGGATGAGGCTGTCCCCGAGGATGAGGGTCATCATCGCCGCCACGAAGAGGTTCAGGTAGGCGAAGAAGCGCGCGTACCCGAAGTCGTCCTCGTGGCTCATGTACGACGCCGAGTAAATATGGATCAGCGAGCCCACCCCGGTGACGATGAGGGCGAGCGTGCCCGAGAGCCGGTCGAGCAGGAAGCCGTAGGAGACGTCGACGAGGGCCCGCCCGTCCGGACCCGGCACCCTGAACCAGGGGTCCCCGCGGTAGTGCAGGGTCGCCCCGCCGAGGGTGGCCCGGAAGGCCACGAGCGAGAGCAGGAACGCCACCACCACCACCCCGATGCCGACGAGGGCGACGTTGGCTTTCCCGAGCTTCCGGCCGAGGATGCCGTTCACGGCCGCTCCGAGGAGCGGCAGGATGATGATGAGCCACAGGTAGGACTGGGCCGGGGCCGGACCACCCAGGGAGGGGATCATAAGGTGGGTGACAGGATTACCGTGGCCATGCGACGGTGGCAACTGGGTTTCTTCCTTTAATGGAGGCCGCCCGAGGAGCCGCTCTGGGCGGTCCTTCAGGCCTTTGGGCGGCCGCGCCGTACGAGGAGGACCATGAGGCCGGACGAGGAGCGAGGGGGGGTCCCGGAGGTCCGGAAGATACCGAGAGCGGACCGGCTCTTAGAGGCGGCCGAGGCGCGGGGCCTCGTGCTCTCCCTGGGGCGCGCGGCCGTGCTGGAGGAGGTGCGCGCCACGCTCGAGCGCCTCCGGGAGCGCGTCCTCGGGGGCGGGATTTGCCCGGGGGTGGAAGAGGTGGTGGAGGAGCTCGCCGCGAGGCTCGCCGAGAGCGCCCGCGGCTCGCTCCGCCCCCTCGTGAACGCGACCGGCGTGGTCCTGCACACGAACCTCGGGCGATCGCCCCTCTCCCGGGCCGCCCTCGACGCCATGCGGGCTCTCGGGGAGGGCTACTCGAATCTCGAGTACGACCTCGTCCATGGCGAACGCGGGGATCGCGACCGCCACCTCGAGCGGCCCCTGTGCCGCCTCACCGGCGCCGAGGCGGCGGCGGTGGTGAACAACAACGCCGGGGCGGTGCTGCTCGCCCTCTCGGCGCTCGCGAGCGCTCCTCCCGACCGGGAGGCCCACCCGCGAGGGCGTCCGGAAGGTACGCCCGAGGTGATCATCTCGCGCGGACAGCTCGTCGAGATCGGCGGCGGCTTTCGCATCCCGGAGGTGCTCGGCCTCTCGGGCGCCGCGCTCGTCGAGGTGGGCACGACCAACCGGACCTACCTCAGGGACTACGAGGCCGCCCTCACGCCCCGCACGACCGCGCTCCTCTCGGTGCATCGCTCGAACTTCAAGCTCTCGGGCTTCACCCATGACGCCGAGCTCGCTGAGCTCGTGAAGCTCGGCCGCGAGCGGGGCCTGTGGGTGCTCGACGACCTCGGCTCGGGCACGCTCCTCGACACCGCCCCCTTCGGCCTCGGCCGCGAGCCCACCGTGCAGGAGCGGGTGGCGAAGGGGCCCGACCTGGTGTGCTTCTCGGGCGACAAGCTCCTCGGGGGGCCTCAAGCGGGGATCCTGGTCGGCCGCCGCGAGGCGGTGGCGCGGGTGAAGGGGCATCCCCTCATGCGCGCGCTCAGGGTGGGCAAGGCCACCCTGGCCGCGCTCGCCGCCACCCTCGGCCACTACGAGCGCGGCGAGGCGGTGACCGCCCTCCCGGTGTGGAGCGCCATCGCGAGGACGCCCGCCGAGCTCCTCGAGCGGGCGAGGGCCTGGCGGGCGGCGCTCGGCGAGGCGGCCCCCTCGGCCTTGGTCCGCCCGGGGCGGTCGGCGGTGGGTGGGGGTTCGCTCCCCGAGGTGACGCTCGAGACCCACCTCCTCGCCCTGCCCGCCCTGGACCTCGAGGGGCTCTCGGCCCGCCTGCGGGCCGGGTCGCCCCCGGTGGTGGGCCGCATCGAGGAGGGGGCGGTGGTGCTCGATCCGCGCACCGTCGACCCCGGTGAGGACGAGGCGCTCATCGCGGCGGTGCGCCTCGCCCTCGCGGGCGGCCCCTCCCCCGCCCGCCACGAGGAGTAGAATGGGACGATGAGCTTCGCCGCCGTGCTCGCGCTCGCCTCGCTCGCCGCCGCCCCGGTGTCGACGAGCCGCCTCGGCCTGGTCGTCGAGGGTTCCGATGCCGACACGGTGGCGCTCCTCGCGAAGTGCCCGAGGCTGGTGGTGGTCCCGCTCCCGGAGGGCGCGCAGCTCTCGAGCGCCATCGGCAGCGTCATCGCGAGCTACCGCGCGAGCTGTTCGGGGGCGATCGTGGTGGCCCAGGTGGCCCTCCCGCTTGACGTGACGACCGTGGACTTCGGCACGGCGGGGAACCTCTGGTCGACGGACTGGCTCCCGGAGGTGATGGCCGCCGGCACGCTCTTCAACCATGCGGTCGACGGGGTCGAGGGTCCCTCGGAGCCGAAGCCCACCACCACGGCGACCGACCTCGTGGCGTTCTGGTCGAACTTCGCGGTCCTCGTGCACGGCAGCGGCTTCTTGCCGGTGGTGGGATCGCTCCCGCCGGGGCTCCCGTCCGGGGCGGGGAGCTCCTCCGACGCCTTCTGCGCGGTGGCGAGCGCGGTCGCGAACGCGGTCGGCAGCGGTGCCTACGGCTGGAGCTACCACGCTCGCTCCACCACCATGAGCACCGATCTCGCCACCGAGGAGAAGACCACCTTCGCGTACCGGCAGATCGCGAGCGACTGCCACCTCACCGCCCCGCTCTACCTCACCGAGGCCGGGCCCGCGGCGCGGGCCTGGCAGCAGGGCGACCTCGGCTGGCTCGCCTTTCTCGACGGCGAGGTGGCGAACGACGCCGAGGTGGTGGGCGCCGCGCTCCTCGAGTCGGGGGGCACGGATTCCTTCGCGCTCACCCCCATCGCTTCCGGCCTCGAGGCCTACCTCGCGAACCCCACCCCCTCCGACGGCGGGACGGATGGTGGGACCGACGGTGGAACGGACGGGGGCTCGGGCGGCGGCGGCTCGGGGGGTGGCGGCGGGGGCGGTAGCATCGGCTCGACCCATATGGGCTGCGCCGCCGGGGGGGCGAGCCTCGTCGCCCTCCTCCTCCTGCCGATCGCCCTCTTGCGGCGCCGGAGGGCGTCTCAGGGCGCGAAGCGGTAGCCGAAGCCGCGCACGGTCTCGAGGTGGCGGGGCGCCTCGGCCTCGTCCCCGATGTGAGCGCGCAGGCGGGCCACGAAGTTGTCCACCGTCCGGGCGGTCCCGGTGTAGCGCGACCCCCACACCGCCTGCATGAGCTGCTCGCGCGAGAACACCCGGCCTGGATGGGCGAGGAAGAAGGAGAGCAGCTCGAACTCGCGCGCGGTGAGCGCCACGCGCTCCCCGTGCACCGAGAGCGTTCGACCCTCGAGGTCGACCTCCACCTCGCCGAAGCGGCGGATGGAGCGGGGGGCCTCGCCCGCCCGGGCGCGCTCCTGGCGGCGCAGGGCCCCGGCGATGCGGGCGAGGAGCTCCTTCAAGGAGAAGGGCTTCACCACGTAGTCGTCGGCCCCGAGCTCGAGGCCCGCCACCTTGTCCATCTCCTGACCCTTGGCGGAGAGGATGAGGATGGGCACGCTCGGGTTCACGAGGCGCAGCGAGCGGATGAGCGAGAGCCCGTCGAGCTTCGGCAGCATGACGTCGACGACGAGGAGGTCCGGCGCCTCGGTCTTGGCGAGGGCGAGCCCGGTCTCGCCGTCCATGGCCGATCGGACCTGGTAACCCTCCATGCCGAGGTTGAGCTGGAGGCCGCGCAGGATGGAGGGATCGTCCTCGACGACCAGGATCTTGCCCTTCATGGAAACGCCCCGGCGCTCATCGCCTCCCACTCTAACGCCCCTGTGGCGGGAGGCCCTGGCAAAAGCGTGGTTCCGGGAAGGCGAAGCGCGTTCCGGCGGCGGCGAAGCCTCAGGTCGGAGACG
>DATJVF010000457.1:0-3067 GCA_035501995.1 Anaeromyxobacteraceae bacterium | reverse complement strand
GTCCTCCGACGAGGTGGAGGTCTTCCTCGACGGCCTGCCGCTCAACACCGCGGCGGGGGGCGGGGTGGACCTGTCGCGCATCCCGCGCGCCTGGATCGACCGCATCGAGATCGTGCGGGGAGCCGCCAGCACCTCCTACGGACCCGGCGCCCTGGCCGGCGCGGTGGACGTGGTGACCCGCCGCGCGGCGGCCGGCCGCTGGTCGGCCTCGGCGAGCGGCGGCTCCTTCGGGACCTACTCGGCGGCGGCGGACGGCGCCCTCGGCGGCGAGCACTGGGGCCTGCTCATGGCGGGTGCGTTGGACCGCACCGAGGGCGAATTCCCTTACCGCCTCGACCTCACCCCCTCGCTCCCGGGACAGGACGTGGTCGCCCTCACCCGCCTCCACGACGCCTCGTACTCGGCGGGCGGCCTCGCCAAGCTCTGGGCCGAAGTCGGGCGGGGGCGCTTCGACGCGGTGCTGCAGGCCTCGGGGGGCGCGCGCGACCTGCCGGGTACTGCCTACCAGTTCACCCCCGAGGACGGCCAAGACGACGCGCGCCTGGGCCTCGTCACCCGGCTGGACGAGCCGGTCGGGTCGGAACTCGACTTCTCCGTCAGCCTCGCCGCGCGCGAGGATCGGCTGAACGTCCTCATCGAGCCCTCGCCGCCGTCGCGGCAGGACGATCGCGAGGCCGAGCTGAGCGGCCGGCTCGTGTGGAGCGCCGGTCCGAGCGCGCTCTCGCTGCTCGTGAAGGCCGGTGCCGAGGAGCTCGTGGCCCAGGGCGCGCCCACCCATGCCTGGGGGACGCTCGCCCTGGCCGTCGCGGACGAGCTGTCCCTCCTCGAGGGACGGCTCCGCCTCGCGCCCGGCCTGCGCCTCGACGTGCAAGGCCCCTTCGACGGGCTGTCGGCGCGACTCGGCGCGAGTTACGCGCTGGGTCGCACGCTCTCCGTGCGGGCGAGCGGCGGCCGATCCTTCCGCGTCCCCAGCTTCGGCGAGCTCTACCTGCAACAGGGCCTCCTCCAGCCCAACCCCACCCTCGTACCCGAGACGAGCTGGTCCGCCGACGCCGCGCTGGTGGCGGAGGGGCCCCTCGGCCTCGTCTCGCTGGGGGCCTTCGCCCAGCTCTACCAGGATCTGGTCCTCTACCAGGCCATCGCGCTCGGCCGCATGAAGCCCTTCAACGACGGCCGGGCCGGGGCCCACGGCCTGGAGGTGGAGCTCGCCTCGGCCCCGCAGGGACCGGCCGGCCTCTCGGCCAGCGCCGCCTACACCTTCCTCGCCACCGAGAACCTGCGCGGCGACGCGCTCGTCCTCGGCAAGGAGCTGCCGCACCGCGCCCCCCACCGGCTCTTCGCGCGGCTGGAAGCCGAGCCCGGCCCGGTGGAGGTGCACGGCGAGGCGCACTACGTGGCCGCCCAGTGGGGCGACAGCGCCAACTCGCTCGGGCTGCGCATCCCGGCCGCCCTCACCTTCAACACCGGCGCCTCGCTCCGCCTGCGGCGGGCGCCCGACCTGCGCTTGCACCTCGAGGTCAAGAACCTGCTCGACGACCGCTCGCTGGAAGACGGTTTCGGCTATCCCCTCCCCGGGCGCATGGTGCTTGTCACCGTGAGCGTGGCCGGGGTCTCATCGAAGGAAGGTTTGACACCATGACGACGCCCTTGAAGACGCTGCTCCCCACCCTCCTCCTCCTCTCCCTCGGCTCGGGCTGCTCGTCGGAGAAGACCTGCGCGAGCGACGAGGTCCTCTGCTCCGGCACCTGCGTCTTGCTTTCGAGCGACCTCGACAACTGCGGCTCCTGCGGACGGGCCTGCTCGAGCGGGCTGAGCTGTCAGGCCGGCGGCTGCGTGGACTGCCTCGCCCATCCGGCCGCCTGCACCGCCGCGGTGGTGGCCGCCTGCTTCGAGACCGACGACGTGCGCGCCCTGGGCGCGGACCTCAGCTATACCGAGGCGCCCATGACCTCGCTCACCCCGGGCAGCTTCGCCGTGCTGGCGGGCCAGCTCTACGTCGCGAGCAACGGCGGGGCCAGCGTGTCGTCGGTCGACCTCGCCGACGCCACCGCGTCGATGGTCGCCTCGATCACCGGCGCGAGCGACATCGAACACCTGGGCGTCTACGGGAGCCTGCTCTACCTCTCGGACGCCACCCACGCCGCGTTCGTCGCCGTCGATCCGGCCACCGGGGTGGCCGGCGAGGTCTCGCTCATCGCCGCGAGCGACGTCACCCCCCCGAGCCCGGAGGGCTTCGACTTCGCCCACGAGAAGGCCTATGTCGCCCTCGCTCCCCAGTACGGCCAGACCGCGCCCAACGCCGTGGCGGTGGTGGGGCTCTCCACCACCCCGCCTTCGCCCAGCGCGCCGGTGACGCGCATCGACCTCACCCCCTACGCCGCCCCCGGCGCCCTCCCCCACGCCTCGCGCGTCCTCGCCGCCGCCGACGGGAAGCACGTCTACGTCACCCTCAACGACCTCGACGTGAACGACGAGACGGTGGCCGGCGGCCACGGGCGCCTGGTGGTCATCGATACCACCGCCGACGCGGTGGTGGGCAACGCGGTCGACCTCGGGAGCGCCTGCCTCGACCCGAGCGCCATGGTCCTCGACGGCACCGTGCTCTGGGTGGCCTGCGGCTTCTACGACTACATCGGGACGAAGGGGCTCGAGGGCGGGGGACTCGTGCCGGTCGACCTCTCGGGCTCCACCCCCACCGTGGGGAAGGCGATCTCCGCCCCCCATGCCCTCGGCAGCCTGGCCCTGTGCGGTGGATTCCTCTACGCCGGGGCCACCGAGAGCGGCGCCGTGTTGAAATTCGACCCGACCGCCGCCAATCTCGTGACGAGTTCGACCACCGCCTGCCCGCCGGCGGGCTCGTCGGGAGCCTTCGTGTCCGACCTGATATGCGCCCCGTGAGGTCGCAGGCGCTCGCCGCCGCCCGCGCCGGGCTCTCCTGGGCCACCGCGCTCGCCCTCCTCGGCACCGCCGCGGTCGCGACCAGCGCGCGCGCCGGGGACGAGCACGGCTACCCTACCGCCTCGGGCGGCGCCACCTGGCTCGGCCCGAGCCCTCCGGCCGCCCCAGG
>DATJVF010000456.1:0-12230 GCA_035501995.1 Anaeromyxobacteraceae bacterium | reverse complement strand
GGCCCCGAGCGCCCTGCGCCACCCGGCCTCGCCGCTCGCCACCCTGGCGCTCTTCGTCCTCGGCCTGTGCGCCCTCGTGCTCGACTGGCAGGCGCGCAAGGCCGAGAGCGCGGCGCAGGGCCTGGCGCTCATCGCGGCCCTGGTGCCGCTGCAGGCCATCATCGGGTACTGCTACGGGATCGAGCCGGCCCGCGGCCCGGGGGCGACCGTGCAGGTGGGCATCCCCGGCTCGGTGCTCCTCGTGCTCGGGTGCGCCTGCGTGCTGCTCGCCCGGCCCGAGCAGGGCATGGTCCGCACCGCGATCTCTCCGGGGCCGGCCGGCTTCATGGCGAGGCGCCTGCTCGTCCCCATCCTGCTCCTGCCCGTCGGGCTGGGGTGGATCTTCCTCGTCTGGGGGCTCAAGGCCGGCCAGTACGACTCGATGGTGGGGGCGTCCTTGGTGGTGCTCTCCGCGGTGGTGTTCGGGGTGGCGGTGGTGTGGTGGAACGCGCGCGCCCTGCAGCGGGTGGACGAGGTGCGCACGAGCGTGGAGGAGACCCTGCGCGCCGAGCGCGAGTGGTTCAGGACCACCCTCGCCTCCATCGGAGACGCGGTCATCGCCGCCGACGACCACGGGCGGGTCTCCGAGATGAACGCCATGGCCGAGGCGCTCACCGGCTTTCGGCGCGCCGAGGCGCTCCGCCAGCCGGTGGAGGCGGTCTTCCGCGTCCACGGGGCCAACCGCCGCACCATCGAGAGCCCGTTCGCCCGCATCTTCCGGGAGACGCGGGCGGTGAACCTCCCGCGCGAGACCGTGCTCGTGGCGCGCAGCGGCGAGGCCTTTCCGGTGGAGGGGTGCGGGGCGCCCATCCGCGACGGCCGCGGTCAGCCCCGCGGGGTGGTGCTGGTCTTCCGCGACATCCGCGAGCGCCGACGGGTGGAGGAGGAGCGGGGGAGCCTGCTCGTGCGGGAGCGGGCCGCCCGGGCCGACGCCGAGCAGGCGAGCCGCGCCAAGGACGAGTTCATCGCCACCCTCTCCCACGAGCTGCGCACGCCGCTCAACTCGGTCCTCGGCTGGGCGAGGCTGCTCCGCCTCGGCAAGCTCGACGCCGGCGCCGTGCGGCGGGCCGTGGAGGCCATCGAGCGCGGGGCCACCACCCAGGCCCAGATCGTCGACGACCTGCTCGACATGGCGCGCATCGTGCGCGGCCAGCTCAGGCTCGACGTGCGCCCGGTGGAACTCGTGCCGGTCATCGAGGCCGCCATCGACACCGTGCGGCCGGCGGCCGCCGCCCGCGACATCGGGATCGTGGCCGCCCTCGATCCCAAGGCCGGACCGGTGGCGGGCGACCCCGGCCGGCTGCAGCAGGTGGCCTGGAACCTCTTCACCAACGCCATCAAGTTCACGCCCTCGGGGGGCAAGGTGGAGGTGCGCCTCGCCCAGGCCGGCGACCACGTCGAGCTCAAGGTCAAGGACAGCGGGGCCGGTATCCCACCGGAGTTCTTGCCGCACGTCTTCGAGCGCTTCCGCCAGGCCGACTCCTCGACCACCCGGGCCCACGGGGGCCTCGGCCTCGGGCTCTCCATCGTGCGGCACATCGTGGAGGCCCACGGCGGCACGGTCTCGGCCGACAGCCCCGGCCTCGGCCTCGGATCGGTCTTCACGGTGTGCCTGCCCATTCCCCAGACCAAGCCGCGCCCGCGGGACGCCGAGGCCCCGCGGGCCCAGCCCCGCACCGCCACCCCCGCCCCGCGCATGGTCTCCCTGAAGGGGGTGAGCGTCCTCGTGGTCGACGACGACGCGGACACCCTCGAGGTGGTGCGCCAGCTCCTCGAGCAGGCCGGCGCCCGGGTGACGGTGGCGGCCTCGGCCCCCGAGGCGCTCGAGGCCTTCCGGCACGAGCCGCCCCAGGTCCTGCTCTCCGACATCGGTATGCCCGGGCAGGACGGCTACGAGCTCATCCGCCAGGTCCGCAACCTCGGCGAGGACCAGGGGGGGGACGTGCCGGCGGTGGCCCTCACTGCCTTCGCCCACTCGGAACACCGGCAGCAGGCGCTCACCGCTGGCTACCAGCTCTACCTCGCGAAGCCCATCGAGCCTGGCGAGCTCACCGCCGCGGTGGCGCGCCTGCTCGGACGGGTGAGCGAGGCGCGGGGAGACGAATCCCACCCCGCCTGAAGCGCTTCAGCGCAAGTGCTTGAAGATGCCCTTCAGCCGCTCGAGCACCGCCGGTCCCTCGGGTGGGCGGGCCGCCTCGGCCGGGGTGGCGCTCGCCGCCCGCGCCAGGGCCTCGCGCCGCCGGGTGAGCACGTCGGCGAGCTTCTTGGCCGCCTCCGGGGCGCGCCGGAACAGCTCCTCGAAGGCCTGCCGGTCGAGGGTCACCAGGGCGCAGTCGCCCTGCGCCACCACCGTGGCGGCGCCGCTCTCCCCGGCCAGGACCCCCATCTCCCCGAAGAACTCGCCCGGCCCGAGCCGCGCGCCCTCGCGATCGCGGCCGTCCTGGCCCCGGACCCGCACCGCCACCTCGCCCTCGGCCACCACGTAGAAGGGGGCGGGCTCGGTCTGCCCCTGGCGCAGCACGAGCTCGCCTCCCCCGAACCGCTCTACCCGCGCACGGGCGGCCAGGGCCGCCCGCAGCGGCGGGTCCACCGGGGCGAGGAAGTCCACCTGCTCGAGCAGGGCCCCGACGTCGACCTGGGCGGTGCCGGCGGCCGGGCGGCCCGAGCGGGCGAGACGCACCTCGCTCCCGAGCGGCGAGAGCGCGATGCCCGCCCGGTGCAGCCGGTACCAGAGCTGGGTGCGGACCTCGTCCTCCACCCCGAGGCCCTCCTCGAAGCGCGCCACCCAGAAGACCACCTCGTACCCGATGCCGCTCGATCCGAGGTCGATGGTGCGCACGAGCGGTGCTGGCTCCGGGACCACCCGCGGATGGGCCTGCACCGTCTTGAGGGCCGCCTCCTTGAGGGCGTTGGGGGGCACGGCGTAGCTCACCTGGAGGGCCACCTTGCGCTGGGCCGCCCCGAGCCGGGTGAGGTTGAAGACCGCCTCCCGGGCCACCGTGTTGTTGGGGATGGTGAGGGCCTCGCCGGCCCCGGTGAGCAGTCGCGTGGCGCGCCAGCCCACCTCGAGGACCTTGCCCTGCTGGGCGCCGATGCGCACGAAGTCGCCCTCTGCAAACGGACGCTCGGCCTGCAGGGAGAGGCCGGCGAAGAGGTTCGAGAGGGTGTCCTGCAGGGCGAGTCCCAGGACCAGCGAGAGGACCGCCGAGCTCGCCAGCACCGCCGAGAGGTCGATGGAGAGGGTGGCCTGCAGGATGATGAGCCCCACCACCATGAAGAGGACCCCGTCGAAGAGGTCGCGCAGGATCCTCGGCACCTCGACCCCGGTGCGGCGGCGCTGCACGAGGCTCCAGGTCGCCTCCGCTCCCCGGATGACCGCGAAGGCGAAGAGGACCAGCCCGGCCACGAACAGGGCCTTGTCCACCCGGCGCCAGCGGTCCGGGGCGAGCGCCCGCAGGGCGGCGGTGCCGAGGAAGAGGAGGAGGTAGATCTGCACCCCGCGCAGCTCGCGCCGGTAGGACCTCTCGCGGGTGAGGGCGCGCAGGACGACGACCAGCACGAGGAGCGCCAGGCCGAAGGCGCTCGTGGCATAGCGGGCGATGAGGTCCTCGAGGGTCATCTCGCCGCCATCCTAACAGCGACGGTGCGGCGCCGGCCTT
This sequence comes from Anaeromyxobacteraceae bacterium, assembly GCA_035501995.1. Classification (GTDB taxonomy): domain Bacteria; phylum Myxococcota; class Myxococcia; order Myxococcales; family Anaeromyxobacteraceae; genus Anaeromyxobacter_A. Next base: position 8,532 of record DATJVF010000456.1, on the reverse strand, counting down.
ATGCTATCTTCCGCGCGCCTCATGCCCTTCTCGTCGCTCATCGGCCAGGACCGCGCTCGCGGGGCGCTCCGGTCGGCCCTCGCACGCGCTACCCTCCACCACGCCTACCTCTTTGGAGGTCCGGCCGGGGTGGGCAAGGCGACCCTGGCGCGCCTCGTCGCCCAGGCCGCCAACTGCGAGGGCGGCCCGCTCCTCGCGCCGCCCGAGGGCGAGGGGGGCACGGGCGGGGGCAAGCCGGCCGCCCGCGATCCGTGCGAGCGCTGTGGCCCCTGCCGGAAGATCGCCCGCGGCACGCACCCCGACGTCCTGCTGGTCTCCGAGGAGCGGGTGATGGCCCGCGCCGGCCGCTACGAGCCCAAGGCCGGGCGAACGCCGTCCCGCGACATCGTGGTCGACCAGGTGCGCGACCTCATCGACGGCGCGCTCGCCCTGAAGCGCTTCGAGGGGCGGTGGCGGTTCGTGATCCTCGACCCGGCCGACGCCATGAACGTCCAGGCCCAGAACGCGCTCCTCAAGACCCTCGAGGAGCCGCCCGAGCAAACCACCCTGGTGCTCGTCTCGGCGAAGCCCGAGCTGCTCCTTCCGACGGTGCGCTCGCGCTGCGCCCAGGTGGCCTTCGCCCCCCTCGACCCGGCGGTGGTCGCCGAGCGCCTCCGGGCGGAGGGGCGGAGTGCCGAGGAGGCGCGCCTCGCCGCCTCGCTCTCCGGCGGCTCGCTCGGGTGGGCGCTGGCCCAGGATCCGCGGACCCTGGCGGCGCGCGAGGCGGCGGTGGCCGCCGCCGCGCTGCTCGATCCCGACGACGCCGCGAGCTGGATCGCCTTCGCGCGCGATCGGGGCGAGGACCGCGAGTCGGCGCGGGAGTGCCTGGAGCTCCTGGAGGTCTACCTGCGCGACGTGCTGGTGGCGCAGGCGGGGTCGCCGGTGGGTCTGGCCCTCGAGGACCTCGCGCCGCGCTCGAGGGCGGCCGCCGCCGCGCTCGCGCCGGAGGAGGTGCTCCGCCGGCTGGAGGGCGTGCGGGCCGCCTCGGCCGCCCTGAAGCAGAACGCGGCCCCGGTGCTGGCCCTGGAGCACATGCTCATCGGGTGGTTCCATGGCGCCCGCTAGGGGGCGGGCCGCGCGCGAGGAGACCCCGGGGCTCTCCGCCCTCCTCGCCGAGGCGCGGGCCGGGACGCCCCGCCCGGTCTACCTGTTCGAGGGGGACGCCTTCCTGGCCGGGCGCGCCGCCCGCGAGCTCTCGCTCATCCTCGTCCCCGAGGGCCAGCGCGACCTGAACCTCGTCGAGCTCGACGCGGCGACCTCGCCGGGCGAGGTGGCGGCCGAGCTCCTCACCCGGGGACTGCTCGGCGGGGCGGACTCGCGCAAGGTGGTGCTGGTCGTGGAGCCCACCTTCCTCACCGGAGAGGAGGGCTCGGCCGAGGCCTTCGCGCGCGCGCGGGAGATGTGGACCCAGGGGCGCAAGCGCGAGGCGGCCCGCAGGCTCACGGCGCTCGTCGCCAAGGCGGGCTGGCGGGCCGAGGACCTCCTCCCCGGGGCGAGCGCGCAGAAGGGCCCGGCCCTCTTCCGCTCCGAGCTCGGGGTGGACCTCGGGCCGGAGGAGGCGAGGTTCGTGGCCGAGGCGGCCGCCTTCGCGGTGGAGCGCGAGATGAAATCGCCCAAGGGCGACGCCTCGGCCCTCGACGCCGCGCTCATGCGCGGGCTGCCCCCCGGGCAGGTCCTCGTGGTGGCGGCCGGCAAGGTGGACGGCCGCCTCCCGCTCGTGAAGAGGCTCGCCGCGGTCGGCCGGCGCCTCTCCTTCGCCATCGCAACCGAGGGTCGATGGGGCGAGGAGAAGCCGGTCCTGCGGCCGGTGGTGGAGGCGCTCCTCGAGGGGACCGGGAAGGACGTCGACGCGGCGGCGCTGTCGGCGCTGGCCGAGCGGGTGGGGGGGGACGCCCGCACCCTCTCGAGCGAGGTCGAGAAGCTCGCCCTCTACGTGGGCGAGCGCAAGCGGATCACCGCCGCCGACGTCGAGGCCCTCGTGACCCGCGTGGCCTCCGATCCCTTCTTCGCCCTCGCGAACGCGGTCGAGGCGCGCGATCTGGAGAAGGCGCTCAAGGTCCTCGAGCGGACCCTCGCCGACGGGGCGAGCCCGCTGCTCATCCTGCAGTCGCTCGCCGGCGCGCTGCGCCGCCTCGTCGTGGAGGGGGAGCGCGCGCGCCGGGCGGCCGGCGATAAGCTCATCACCTCCTTCGACGCCTGGCAGGCGCTGGTCCTGCCGCGCATGGCGGAGGGGGAGCTCGGGGACAAGAAGCCCTTCGGCCTGTGGAAGAAGTGCGAGGCGGCGCAGCGCTTCGGTCGCGATCGGCTGCTGAGGGGGCTCGCCGAACTCGCCGAGGCCGACGTCGCCATCAAGAGCGGCGCCGAGGAGCGGCCGCTCCTCGAGCGCGCGCTCTGCCGCCTGCTTTGGCCCAACCGACGCGAGGAACCGACGTGAGCGAACGCATCCTGGTGACGAGCGCGCTGCCCTACGCCAACAACCACATCCACCTCGGGCACCTGGTGGAGCACGTCCAGACCGACGTCTACGTGCGCTTCCGGCGGGCCATCGGCGACGAGGTGACCTGGATCTGCGCCGCCGACGTGCACGGCACCCCCATCGAGCTTGCCGCCGCCGCGGCCGGCACCTCGCCCCGCGAGTTCTCCGAGCGGTACCGCCACATCCAGCACGCGGAGTTCGAGGCCTTCGGGATCGGGCACGACACCTACTACACCACCGACTCGCCCGAGAACGCGCGCTGGGCCCGCCGCATCTACCGGGCCCTCAAGGCGCGCGGGCTCATCTACAAGCGGGTGGTGGAGCAGCTCTACTGCGAGACCGACCGCCGCTTCCTCCCCGACCGCTTCGTGAAGGGCGCCTGCCCGAACTGCGGCACGAAGGACCAGTACGGCGACGTCTGCGAGAAGTGCGGGACCACCTACGACCCGCGCGAGCTCAGGGAGCCCTACTGCGTCCTGTGCCGGAACGCGCCGGTCATGAAGGCCTCCGAGCACGCCTACGTGAACCTGCGCCGGATGGAGCCGGAGATCAGGCGCTGGGTGCTCGGCGAGGGCCACCTCGAGCCGGCGGTGCGCGAGCAGGTCCTGGGCTGGCTCTCCGACCTGCAGGACTGGGCCATCACCCGCGATCCCCCCTACTTCGGCTTCCCGGTCGACGACCCCGAGTTCCCGGGGAAGTTCCTCTACGTCTGGGTGGACGCGCCCATCGGCTACCTCTCCTCGGGCGAGCACTACTTCGCCGAGGAGGCGCCCCCGGCCAAGCGGATGAGCCCGGAGGCCTTCGAGCAGAGCTACCTCGCGCCCGGGGCGCCTTCCCGCCTCGAGCACTTCATCGGCAAGGACATCCTGCGCTTCCACGCGGTGTTCTGGCCGGCCATGCTGCGGGCCGGGGGCCTGAAGGAGCCCGATCGCATGGCCGTCCACGGCCACCTCACCGTGAACGGCGAGAAGATGTCGAAGTCCCGCGGCACCTTCGTCACCGCCCGGGCCTACCTCGAGGCCGGGCTCGATCCCCAGCTCCTGCGCTACTACTACGCGGCCATGCTCGGCCCGGGCATCGGCGACCTCGACCTCTCCCTGGAGGAGTTCAAGAACCGCATCAACGCCGACCTCGCCAACAACGTGGCGAACCTCGCCTCCCGGCTCTTCGCGCTCGTGGCCCGCGCCGGGGGGCGGGTGGAGGGGGACGGCGAGGAGGCGCTGCGGGAGGCGGCCCGCTCGGCGCTGGCGAGGACCAGGAGCGCCTACCTGGCCCTCGAGTTCCGCGAGGTGGTGCGGGCGGTGAACGAGCTCGCCAGCCTGTGCAACAAGCGGCTCCAGGACCAGAAGCCCTGGGAGGCCATCGACGCCCCGGCCTCGCACGCGCTGCTCTTCGCGCTCGGCAAGGCGGTCTACGCCATCGCCGTCATGCTCCAGCCGGTGCTGCCCATCTTCGCGCGCGGGGTGGCGAGCGCCTTCTCCCAGCCCGACCCCGCCCGCTGGCCCGAGGCGGCGGAGCTCTTCTCGGGGCCGCCGGTCCTGGCGCGCGAGAGGCCGCCCCAGATCCCCCGGCTCGAGGTGGCCGCGGTGGAGAAGCTCCTCGAGGCCCCGGCCGCCGCGCCGCCCGCGGCCAAGGCCGGCCCGGGCGCGGCCGCCAAGGCGGCGAGCGTTCCGGGGGTCATCGGCTACGAGGCGTTCTCGCAGGTGGAGCTCAGGGTGGGGCTCGTCCGCGCCGCCGAGCGGGTCCCAAAGGCCGACAAGCTCCTGAAGCTCTCGGTGGACCTGGGCGAGGGGAGGTTGCGCACCATCGTGGCCGGGATCGCGCTCGCCTTCCCGGAGCCCGAGCGCCTCCTCGGACGGCGCATCGTGGTGGTGGCGAACCTCGCCCCGCGGCCGCTGCGCGGCATCACCTCGGAGGGCATGCTCCTCGCCGCCGGGGAGGGGGAAAAGCTCGAGCTCGTCACGCTGGGCGAGGGGATCGCCCCCGGTACCCGCGTGAAGTGAGCGATGCGCCTCTTCGACAGCCACGCCCACCTCGACGGCGAGGACTACGACGGCGATCGCGAGGCGGTGGTGGCGCGGGCCAAGGCGGCCGGTGTGGAGGGGGTGGTGGTGGTCGGCCTGTGGCGGGCGCCCGGCGATTTCGGGCGGGCGCTCGAGCTCGCGGCGGCCGAGCCCGCCTACTTCCCGGCCGCCCTGGGCGTGCACCCCCATGACTGCGCCCGGGTGCCCGAGGAGGACTGGCGCGAGCTCGAGCGGCTCGCCACCGACCCGCGGGTGGTGGCGGTGGGCGAGACCGGGCTCGATTTCCACTACGACCACTCGCCGCGGCCGATCCAGGAGGCCTCCTTCCGGCGCTCGCTCGCGCTCGCCCGCACCCTCGGAAAGCCGGTGGTGGTCCACGTGCGGGAGGCCGACCCGGCCTGCCTGCGGGTGCTGGGCGAGGAGGGCCTGCCGGGGGCAGGGGGGCTCATCCACTGCTTCACCGGCGGCCCCGCCGTGGCCCGGGGCTACCTCGACCTCGGGCTCCACCTCTCGGTGGGCGGCGTCGTGACCTTCAAGTCGGCCGGCGCGCTCAGGGAGGCGGTGGGCCTCGTGCCGCGCGACCGGCTGCTCATCGAGACGGACTGCCCGTACCTCGCCCCGGTCCCGCACCGCGGCCGCCGCAACGAGCCCGCCTACCTCGCGAGGACCGCGGAAGCGGTGGCGGCGCTGTGGGGGGTTAGGGCGGAGGAGGCGGCCGAGCGGACGCTCGAGAACGCCCGCCGCTTCTTCGCGCTTCCCCCCTCGCCTTAGCCGTCCCAGCTGCCCCACTCGTCGGCGGTGTCGGGCGGGAGCATGCCCTTCGTGCGCTCCTGCCAGGAGACGATCTCCCAGCCGCGTTCCTCGGCGACGGCCCGGAAGGGCAGCTTGGGGTTCACCACCACCGGGTGGCCCACGGCCTCGAAGAGGGGCGTGTCGGCGGCCGAGTCCGAGTAGAGGAAGCTGCGCGAGAGGTCGAGGTCGTAGCTCTCCGCCACCCGCTCGACGGCCGCCCGCTTGCCCTCCCGGAACACCACCGGAGGCAGGATCTGGTCGGTGAGCCGACCCTCGACGACCCGGGTCCGCGTGCCGACCGCCACGTGGACCCGCAGGTGCTTTCCGAGCTCGTCGACGATGTACTGCGGCGAGCCGGAGGCGATGACCACGAGGTGCCCGGAGAGGAGGTGCTTGCGCACCTGGCGCACCGCCCCGGTGGTGATGCGCTTGCGCAGGTGGCGCTCGAAGCAGGCATGGGCGTGGGCCTTGAGCTCGTCGGCGCGCAGGCCCTGCTGGCAGCGCGAGCCCACCTCCACCATGTCCTGCTCGGAGAGGCGGCGGCGCGCGTACTCGTAGATGATGCGCGGGATCTTGGAGCGCATCTCCGGCCGCATGATCTTCTCGCTGTAGAGGTACCAGGTGAAGATGGTGCCGGCGTTGCCGTCGAGGAGCGAGTCGTCCACGTCGAAGACGGCGGCGATGCGGCTGAACGGGACCACGCCCGGCCCATGTTACGCGGGGACCCGCGCCGCCTCCAAGCCTCGGGAGGGCGGCGCGGGCTCACGGGCGCCGCTTCCCTCGAAGGTTCAGCTCTCCTTCGTCTCCCCGCCGGCTTCGCCCGGGACGCCCGCCTCGGCGGGAGCCGGAGCGCTCTCCGCCGCAGGGGACGAGGGCGTCGCGGCGGCCGGCTCGGCCAAGGCGGCCGAGCCCTCGACGGGGGCGGCTGGGCCCTCGGCCGGCGCGGCCTCGACCGGGGCGGGGGTCGCCTCGCCGCCGTCGCCGGAGGCTGCACCCTCGATCTTCTGGGCGAGGGCCGCGAAGGGGTTGTGGGTGAGCGCACCCGTCGGCTTCGGGCGAGGCTGGGGGCCCCTGTCGCCCGGCAGGCGCGGGCCGGTGTAGCCCCTCTTGCGGTCGCCGGGGCCCCTGAACCCGCCCCGGTCGCCGCGATCGTGGTGCTCCGCCCGCTCGGGGCGCAAAGGACGATCCGGACGCGGCGGCGGCGCCGCGCCGGGCTCCGGCTTCTCGGCCTCGGCGGGCGCAGCCGAGGCGGGCGACGCCGAGGGGAGCGCAGCCGAGGCGGGCGCGCCCTCCGGCCGCGGTTCCGGCCGGCGCTCGGGGCGCCTCTTCTTCAGGTTCTCTCTCTCTCTCTGGGGGGGGCGGCCCGGTGAAGCCTGCGACTCGCGCGGCACGTAGATGACCGGCGTCATCACCTCCGGGGGCGGCCCCTTCTTCTCAACCTGGACGGTGGGGAGGGTCCCGCGCCAGATGTGCTGTCCGTAGACGTTGTTCGAGTCCGTCCAGCGCCGGGTGCCACCCTCGCGCCCCATGAGGTTCAGCCAGGAGTTGACCCGGCTATCCATCTCGTCGAGTTCATGGGTGAGCAGCGCCTCGAGCGTCATGGGGACCTTGGGCGACCCGAAGTCGAGCCGCCCGTGGTGGGCGATGACGAGGTGGACGACGTGGTGCTCGAGGTCGCGCGGCACGCCCACCCGACGCGCCTTGTCGTGGACCCACTGGGCGGTCATGACGAGGTGGCCGATGAGCCGACCCTCGTCGCTGTACTCGACCTGGCGGTCGTAACTCAGCTCCCGGATCTTGCCGAGGTCGTGGAAGAAGGCGCCCGCGACGAGCAGGTCGCGATCGACCTGCGGGTAGTGATCGGCCAGCCGGTGGGCGAGCTTGAGGCAGGACACCGTGTGCTCGAGGAGCCCCCCCGGGTAGGCGTGGTGCACGGACTTGGCTGCCGGTGCCCGGCGCAGCCGGCTCACCAGGTCCTCGTCCTCCAGGAAGGCCCGGATGAGGTTCTTGAGCTGCTCGTCGCTCACCGCCTCGACGATGGCGAGGAGCTCCTTCCAGGTCAGCTCCTCCTGCTCGCTGTAGCCGGTGCGCTCCGGCTTCTTGGGCTCGGGCGGCGGCACCCACACGAACTCGGCCGCCTCGAGGGTGGCCGGATCCGCCTTGCTCGCCTGCTCGAGGCGCAGCTGCGGCTTGCCCTGGAAGGTGCCGACCAGGCCCTCGACGGCGAGGTAGTCCCTCTCCTCGAAGAGGGCTGCGAGCTCCTCGACGCGGTCGAACGCGCGCGCCTCGAGCTCGCCGGTCTTGTCCTGGAGCGTCACCGATAGGTACGTCTTGCCGCTCTTGGCGGTCGGGACGGCCTTGCGAGCGACGAGGAAGACGCTCTTCAGGCTCTCGCCTTCCTTCACGTCCTTGACCCAGATCTTGTCCATGGTCCGCGGAAGCTAGCTTAGGATGCGCGGCGAGACAACACGCTTTCCTTATGATCCCGGGTATGCCCATCGATCCGGTCAAGGACGCCCTGTTGGTAGTCGACCTCCAGGTCGACTTCTTGCCGGGAGGAGCGTTGGCCGTCCCGCGGGGCGACGAGGTGTTGGCCCCGCTCTCTCGCCTCGTCGCCGCCTTCGCCACGGTGGTGGCGACGCAGGACTTCCACCCGAGAGGGCACGTCTCCTTCGCCTCGTCGCACCCACCGAACCCCCCCTTCAGCTCGATCGAGCTTCCCTTCGGACGACAGGACCTTTGGCCTGACCACTGCCTCCAGGGCTCGCCGGGGGCGCGGCTCCACCCCGACCTGCCCGACGGCGCCCTCACCCTCGTCCTGCGCAAGGGCACGCGGCGGGAGGTCGACTCCTACAGCGCCTTTCGCGAGAACGTCGGCCCGGACGGCCGGCGTGCCAGCACCGGCCTCGCCGCCTGGCTCGAGGCGCGCGGGGTGCGGCGGCTCTTCCTCGGCGGGCTCGCTCGCGACTTCTGCGTGCGGTGGAGCGCCGTCGACGCGGCGGCGGCTGGGTTCGAGACCATCCTCCTCGACGACCTCTCCCGCCCGGTGTTCCCCGAGCGGCGCGCCGAGTCGGACGCGGCGTTTCTCGCGGCCGGGGTGAGGCTCCTGACGAGCCGCGAGTTCGCCGCGGGGTAGGGCCCTTGGTCCAGCAGAGCTCCCCCCTCGACCCCATCGCGGGGCCAGGGCCTTGACGCACTCTT
>DATJVF010000455.1:0-4117 GCA_035501995.1 Anaeromyxobacteraceae bacterium | reverse complement strand
CACGCTCGAAGAGTGCCTGGAGGCGGCCGAGCGGCTCTTCCGCTCCCAGGTCGCCCCCGACGAGATCGCGGCGGTGATCCTGGAGCCCATGCAGGGCGAGGGCGGCTACGTCCTGCCCTCCAGGGCCTTCCTCGAGTACTGGCGCACCTTCTGCGACGAGAACGGGGTGGTCCTCATCTTCGACGAGATCCAGACCGGCATCGGCCGCACCGGGAGGATGTGGGCCGCCGACCACTACGACCTCGAGCCGGACGTGATCCTCACCGCCAAGGGGCTCGGCAGCGGGCTGCCCATCGGCGCCATCGTGGCCAAGGAATCGGTGATGACCTGGCCGCGCGGCTCCCACGGGTCCACCTTCGGCGGCAACCCGGTCGCCTGCGCGGCCGCGCTCGCCACCCTCGACCTCGTCGAGCACGGCCTGGCCGACAACGCCGCCCGCATGGGGGCGCGCCTCAAGGCCGGGCTCGAGGAGCTCGCCCGGCGGCACCCGGCCATCGGCGACGTGCGCGGCGCGGGCCTCTTCATCGGCCTGGAGCTGGTGCGGGACCGCGCTACCCGGGAGCCGGCCAGGGAGCTCGTCCAGAGGCTCGAGCAGGTCGCCCTCGGGAGGGGCCTCCTCCTCCTCGGCGCCGGCCAGTCGGTCATCCGCATCGCCCCGCCGCTCGTGCTCGGCGAGTACGACGTCGACCGCGGCCTCGAGATCCTCGACGCCGCCCTCCGCGAGGTCGCCGCCTAGCATGGCTGCCCCGGCCCTCCCGCGGGGCGCGCCCCGCCCGCCCGCCCGCAGCTACCTCATCCGCTCGCTCGTCCACGGCCTGGAGGTCCTGGAGCAGTTCGGCGGGTCACCCCGCGGCCTCACCCTCACCGAGATCTCCCGCGCCCTCGGGCGCGGCAAGGCCACCACCTTCCGCTACCTCGCCACCCTCACCGAGCTCGGCTACCTCGACCTCGAGCCGGAGAGCCGCCGCTACCGTCCGGCGGTGCGGGCCCTGCGGCTCGGCGGCGCCTACCTCGCCGCGCTCTCCCTGCCCGAGCTCGCCGCCCCGCACCTCGAGCGCCTGGCCCGGGAGCTCGGCGAGTCGGCCAACCTGGCGGTGCTCGACGAGGGCGAGGTGGTCTACGTGGCGCGGGTGGGGGCGCGCCGGATCCTCTCCACCAACCTCCAGGTCGGCTCGCGGCTGCCCGCCCACTGCACCGCGCTCGGCAAGGTCCTGCTCGCCCACCTCCCGCCCGCCGAGCAGGCGCGGCGCCTCGCCCGCCTGCCGCTCGCCCCCTTCACCCCGCGGACCCTCACCAGCCTCCCCCGCCTGCGCGAGGCGCTCGCCGCCGTGCGCGCGCGGGGCTACGCCCTGAACGACCAGGAGCTCGACCTCGGGCTGCGCTCGTGCGCGGCCCCGGTGCTCGACCGGCGCGGGGCGGTGGTGGCGGCGGTGAACGTCTCGGCCTCGAGCGCCCGGGTGAGCCGGCACGGGCTCGAGACGCGCTACGTACCGGCGGTGCGGCGCACCGCCCGCGAGCTCTCCGCCCTGCTCGTCGGCCTCCGGCGGGAGGGCGAGGAGGGCCTCGCCCCGTGAGCCCCCTCCCGCCCACCGGCCGGGCCCTCGAGGTGCTCCCGGCCGAGGAGGCCATCCGGCGCACCGTCTTCGACGGGGCCACCCTGATGGTGGGCGGCTTCGGCCTCGTCGGCCAACCCCTCACCCTGGTGAGCGCCCTCAACGCGAGCCCGTACACCGGCCTCACCATCGTGAGCAACAACCTGGGCGAGCCGGGCCGCGGCCTCGGCAAGACCCTCGCGCTCGGCAAGGTGCGCCGGGCGGTCGGCTCCTTCTTCACCAGCAATCCCGAGGTGGCGCGCCACCGGGCCGAGGGGCGCCTCGAGGTCACCTTGCTCCCCCAGGGCACCTTCGCCGAGGCCATCCGGGCCGGGGGGGCCGGGCTGGGCGGCTTCTACACGCCGACCGGGGTGGGGACGCTCCTCGCCGCCGGCAAGGAGGTGCGCGAGTTCCGCGGCCGCCTGTACCTCCTCGAGGAGCCGCTCACCGCCGACGTCGCGCTCGTGCGCGCCCACCGCGCCGACCGGCTCGGGAACCTCGTCTATTACAAGACCGCCCGCAACTTCAACCCGCTCATGGCCGCCGCGGCCCGGGCGGTGGTGGCCGAGGTGGACGAGGTGGTGGAGGTGGGCGAACTCGACCCCGAGCTCGTCGCCACCCCCCACCTCTACATCGACGAGCTCGTGCTCGCGGAGGAGCGCCTGTGAAGGAGCTCATCGCCGAGCGCGCCGCCCGCCTGCTCGCCCCGGGGTGGGTGGTGAACCTCGGCGTCGGCATCCCCACCCTCCTGGCGCGCTTCATCGAGCCGGGGCGGGTCCACCTTCACACCGAGAACGGGCTCCTCGGGGCGGGTCCGCCGCCCCCGCCGGAGCGGGCGGACCCGAACCTGGTCGACGCCGGCAAGCGCCCCTTGAGCGAGCGGCCGGGGGCGGCCTTCTTCGACAGCGCCGCCTCCTTCGCCATGATCCGCGGCGGGCACCTCGACGCCGCCGTGCTCGGCGCCCTCGAGGTGGACGAGCGGGGGCGCATCGCTAACTGGGCCGTCCCGGGTGAGCCGGTCCTCGGCGTGGGCGGGGCCATGGACCTCCTGTGCGGGGTGCGGACCGCCATCGTGGTCATGACCCACACCACCCGCGAGGGCGCCCCCAAGATAGTGCCCGCCTGCCGGCTGCCGCTCACCGCCCTGCGCCCGGCCGACTACGTCGTCACCGAGCTCGCCACCTTCGTCACCGACGCCGAGGGGCTGGCGCTCGTCGAGCTCGCGCCGGGCGTGCCGCTCGAGGAGGTGCGGGCCCGCACCTCGGCGCGCTTCCGGGTGGCGCTCTCCGACCCCGGAGGAGGTGAGGCGTGCGTGAAGCCCTGATCGTGGGAGCGGTGAGGACCCCCATCGGCCGGCTGGGGGGAGCCCTCTCCCCGGTGCGCCCGGACGACCTGGCGGCGGTGGCCCTCCGGGCCCTGGCGGACCGCCTCCCCTTCTCCACCCGGGAGGTGGAGGACGTCTACCTCGGCTGCGCCAACCAGGCCGGCGAGGACAACCGCAACGTGGCCCGCATGAGCCTGCTCCTCGCCGGGTACCCGGAGGAGGTGGCGGGCGCCACCGTGAACCGCCTGTGCGGCTCGGGGCTCGAGGCCGCGGCCCAGGCCGCCCGGGCGGTCCTCGCCGGCGAGGGCCACCTCTACGTGGCGGGCGGGGTGGAGTCGATGTCGCGCGCGCCCTTCGCCCTCGGCAAGCCGGAGCGCGGCTTCCCGCGCGGAGACCAGGTCCTCCACGACACCGCGCTCGGCTGGCGCTTCGTGAACCCGCGCATGGAGGCGCTCGGCCACACCGAGTCGCTCGGGCGCACCGCCGAGAACCTGGCCCGCGAGTACCGCCTCTCGCGGGGGGCCCAGGACGCCTTCGCGCTGCGGAGCCACCAGCGGGCGGTGGCGGCCCAGGCCGCCCTCCGCTTCCTCCCCGAGCTCGCTCAGGTGGCGCTGCCCTCCGGCGAGGCCTTCGCCGCCGACGAGGGCCCGCGGGCGGACACCTCGCTCGAGAAGCTCGCCCGCCTGAAGCCGGCCTTCCTTCCGGACGGCACGGTGACCGCCGGCAACGCGAGCCCGCTCAACGACGGCGCCGCCGCGCTGCTCGTGGCCTCCTCCGAGTGGGCCCGGGCCCACGGCGTCGCGCCCATGGCGCGCATCCGCGCCATGGCCGTGGCCGGGGTCGCGCCTCGCGTCATGGGCCTCGGCCCGGTACCCGCCACCCGCAAGGCGCTCGAGCGAGCCGGGGTGGGTCTCGGCGACCTTGCCCGGGTCGAGCTCAACGAGGCCTTCGCCGCCCAGGCCCTGGCGGTCCTCGCCGCCCTCGGCCTCGAGGAGGATGACCCGCGCGTGAACCCCGACGGCGGCGCCATCGCGCTCGGCCACCCGCTCGGCTGCTCGGGCGCCCGCATCCTCACCACCCTCGTCCACGGCCTCGCCAGGGGCCCGGGCGGCCTCGGCCTCGCCACCATGTGCATCGGGGTGGGCCAGGGCATCGCCATGGTCCTCGAGACCTGTTAGGGGCGCCCGCCGGCGTGGCCGTT
>DATJVF010000454.1:0-4373 GCA_035501995.1 Anaeromyxobacteraceae bacterium | reverse complement strand
GTCGACAACAACTACCTGCTCGTGCGGGGCAATCCGACCGGCGAGCGACTGGCGAGCCTGGCGCGCAAGTCCGGGATGCTGCTCATGGGCTGCGACCAGTGTTGCTACCAGCGGGAGATCGCCGACAAGCTCATCGAGGGGATACCCATCGGCTGCTTCCCGGATCTGTACAAGGCGCTCTCCGGAGCGACGGTCGACCAGGTGATCACCCTCTGAAGAGCGGGCGATCGCGCCCGCGCCGGTTCGGGTCGCATGAGGCCCGGGCGATCGGCTCTACGGTCAGGAGAAGCGGCGCTCCATCCTGAGCTCCTCGACCGGCCTCCCCCACTGGGTGCCGAGATGACGCTCGACGACCGCGAAGCCGTGGTCCTGGTAGAGGTGCAAGGCCGCCTCCAGGCCGGCGAGCGTCCACAGGTAGACCGAGCGGAAGCCACCTTCGCGGCAGAAGGCCATGGCCTCGGCCATGAGCCGCCTCCCGAGCCCCTGTCCGCGCAGACAGGCGTCCAGGATGAACCAGCGCAGGTGCGCCACCCCGCCCCCGTCGCCGCCGTCGATGACGAGCGAGCCCAGCACCTCGTCGCCGCGGAGGACCAGCCAGAGCCGGTCGTGCGCGGGCTCGTGGCGACAGACGAACGCGCCCAGCTCGCGCGCGACCTTCGCCTCGAACAGCTGGTCGAAGCCGTGGGTCAGGCTGTAGCAGCGCGCGTGCAGGGCCGCGATGGCACCGATCGCGCCCGGCCGATACCCCACCTCGATCGCGGCCTCCTTCACCTCACCCGCCTCACGGTCCGCGGCCCGGCGCGCCGCGAGTGGCGCGAGGCCGGCCGAGGTCCCTTAAGCGAGCCGCGGGCCGCCTGACAAGCTCGGCCGCTCAAGGGCAGGCCTCGAGGATCCGCTCGAGGAGCGCCGGCCCCGGTGCGAGCTCCCTCCGCGTGATGCCGTGAACCGTCTCCACGATGGCGGTGTTGGCGGGCACCCCGAGCCCGAGCTGCCGCCCGACCTTGGCGACGTAGCCGTTGATGAAGTCGATCTCGGTCGCCCGCCCGCGCTCGAAGTCCTGCAGCATCGAGGGCTTCACGTCGCCGTAGCCCTTCACGATCTCGCCGAGCCAGGCCTCGTAGGCCCGGGCCTCGGCGCCCGTCCCGGAGCGAGTCGGCGGCGTGGGGTCGACGAGCATCCGCTCCGGCCGGGCCCCGCTCAAGAGCGCGACCCGGTAGGCCTCGCGGTAGGTTCGCTCGAAGAGCTCGCGCCCGCCCGGGAGGGCCAGGTACTCGCGCATCGTGCGCCCGGCCACGGCCCCGAGGGTGGTCACCGAACAGTTGAGGAGCAGCTTCGACCACACCGCTCCACGGAGGTTCGGGGTCACCCGCACCTCGACCGCGCGCTCGAGCCAGCGGCGCACCCGCTCGGTCCGCTCGCTCTCGCCGCCGGCGAGCTCCCCGACGAGGAGGTGGCCGGCGTTGCGCTGCTCGACGACGCCCGGCGCCGTCACGCTGGCTCCCAGGTTCGAGAGGCCGCCGAGCACGCAGCCCTCGGGAGTCCGCTCCGCGATGGCCTGGGCCACGCCCCCATTCTGAAGGGGCAGGAGCACGCCGCCGGGAGCGAGGAGGCCTGGCAGCCTCGGCGCCAGAGCCATCGCATCCTGCGCCTTGGTGGCGAGGACGATGAGGTCGAAGGCGTCGGGGGGGCCGTACCCGTCCAGGGGAGCGACCTCGGTCACCTCGACCGAGAGCGCGCCCCCGACCCCCGCCACCCGCAGGCCCGAGGCCCTCAAGGCGGCCGCCGATGCGGCGCTCCTGGTGGCGAGCCAGACGGGGGAACCGGTCCCCCGCAGGCGGGCCGCGACCAGGCCACCCAGCGCTCCCACCCCGACGATCAGGGTCCTCATGCGAAACGTCCCACCCGCTGCCGAGGGAGTATAGGAGCGGGGCAGGGCGCGCGCTCACCAGCGCCTCCGCGCACGGTCGCCGCCCCGCAGCCGGGTCGCCCGACCGGGGCGAGATCGGGCTCACCGCGGCATGGACCCGGTCCGGACGGTTTCGCACCGAGCCTGGCGCCGCTCCCGGGCGCGGCGAGCCGCGACCAGGAGACCTTCACCCGGCCGCCTCGACCGCCTCGTCGAGGTTGGCCACCGCGAGGAGCGCGCGATCGTCCGCCGCAGTGCTCCACACCGGCACGAGGACGCGGCGATACTCCGCGCCCTCGAAGGCATCGAGCTCCGCCCAGGCCCGCGGCAGCGCGTCGGAGGCGAGCAGGGCCGCCGGCACGGCCGCGCCTCCGCGGCGTCCGTCACCCACGTCCCGCCGAGCGGCGCGAGGACGCCATGGTTCTCTCGACCGGGGGCGAGGCTTCCGTAGACCGCGAGACGGCACCGCCCCAAAGAGCTCTTCGAGCCGTGACTCAGCGGCAGCGGAGGGCTCGCCGTCGCGCGGCGTTGGCGAGGTCGATGGGCCCGGTTGGCTCTCGCGTCTGCATGCCCGGAGCTTGGGCGGTGGCTCGGTCACCCCTCGCCTCCGCGGCGGCGCCGCAGCGCCCTCCCGTAACGCTCGGGGGGACGCGGGGCCCCTCGGGAGGCGAGGTCGGGTGGTCCCCTGGCCTCGCTACTCGAGATTGGCGTGCCGCGCGAACATCTGCTCGGGTGTGATCCCGCGAGCGGCCGCGAGCCTCAGCACCACGGTGTCGAGCAGGAGGAGCAGGGACTGCTCGAAGAGCGAGCCCATGGGCTGGATCGAAACCCTGCGCCCCCTTCCGGGCACGTCCGCCTTGGGCGAGGGGGCGTCGAGCCGGACCACCGGGTCGGCGAGACGGGCGATGGTGGAGGTGGGGACGATGGTGATGAGCGCGAGGCCGGCGCCGAGATGGCGAGCGCGCCGCGCCATCGAGCACAGGCTCTCGGTCTCGCCCGAGCCGGAGCCGATGACGAGGAGGTCGCCCGCCCGGACCGAGGGGGTGGTCGCGTCCCCGACCACGTGGGACTCGAGCCCGAGGTGCACGAGCCGCAT
Organism: Anaeromyxobacteraceae bacterium; assembly: GCA_035501995.1. Classification (GTDB taxonomy): domain Bacteria; phylum Myxococcota; class Myxococcia; order Myxococcales; family Anaeromyxobacteraceae; genus Anaeromyxobacter_A. Next base: position 1,371 of record DATJVF010000454.1, on the reverse strand, counting down.
GGCGAAGGCCCTCATCATGAGCCCGGAACGGCCGGCGCCGGCGACGAACACGCGCGGGGCGGCCGCCAGGTGCGCCTCGAGCTCGCGCAGCACCGACTCGTCGACCCCGGCGAGGACGCCTCCGAGCTCGTCCAGCACCGCGGAGAAGTCGGGCGCGCTCATCGGGTCACCTCGCCTCGCCCTCGCAGCGCCGCCCGCACGGCCGACGCGGCCGCGCGGGGATCCGCCGCCCGGGTGACCCCGGCACCGACGATGACGATGTCCGGCTCGAGCGCCGCCGCGCTGCCGGCGTTGACGGGCGTGATGCCGCCGGCCACCGCGGTCCGGGCGGTGCGCAGGCCGGCCCGGACCTGGCGAAGCCCCAGGGCGGCGCGCTCGAGCGCGTCCCGCTCGCCGAGCTGCACGTCCACCGGCGTGTGAAGGCAGACGTAGTGGGCGCCGAGCGCCTCCACCTCGCGGGCGCGCGCCGCCGGGTCGTGGGCGCCCATGAGGTCGACCATGATTTCGCCGCCGTGTTCCGCCGCGGCCTGCAAGGCCCCGCGGACGGTCGCGTCGGCGGCGGTGGCGAGCACCGTCACGAGCCCTGCGCCGGCCTCGAAGCCCAGGGTGGCCTCGAAGCGGCCGCCGTCCGCGATCTTGAGGTCGGCGAGCAGCGCGAGATCCGGGAAGGCCGCCCGAAGGCGTCGCACCGCGGCCACGCCGTCCCGCAGGATGACTGGAGTGCCCACCTCGACGATGTCGATGAGGTCGCGGAGATTGGCGACGAGCCTCTCGGCCTCCGCCAGGTCGAGGAAGTCGATGGCGAGCTGGAGCCGCATGGCCGTTAGACCGGGTTCTGGAGCACCAAGGCGAGAGCGTCGCGGGCCAGGGGGCGGAGATCGGGGTTCTCGCTCAAGGGGCGCCACCCGCCGACGTCGCGACCGCGAGCTCGGAACGCGGCCTACCTGGCTCTCTTCGCGGCTTCCTCGGCCTCGTGGAGCTCGTGCTCGGCTTGCCGCAGGAGCTCCTCGGCCTTGGCGCCGTGGCCTGCCATGTCGTAGTGGTTGGCGGCGCGCGCGCGTTCCATGTCCTTGATGGCCTGCTGCACCTTCACGTGGACGGCGTGCAGGTCCCTCCAGTCGCGTACCGGCGCGGCCAGGGCGATGCCGGCGAGGAAGCAGGAGAGCAGGGGGAGGAGTCGCAGGGTCTTCTTCATCTCAATCCTCTCAGGCCTTCGTGGAGGTCCACCGAGCGGACCGGCCGGGACACCTTCTAGACCGCTCCGCGCGCGAGGGGGTGGCTGGCGTCAAGGTAGCACGTCCGCGCGGACGGGCGTCAACGCGGGGCGCCTGACCCCGGGTCCGGTTGTGAACGCGGATGGCTCGCCACGGG
>DATJVF010000453.1:0-9051 GCA_035501995.1 Anaeromyxobacteraceae bacterium | reverse complement strand
GCCGCGCTCCTCCTCCGCCACTCGCTCGGCCTCGAGGCCGAGGCGAGCGCCATCGAACGGGCGGTCGACGCGGCCATCGCCGAGGGTTGCCGGACCGCTGACCTGTCCGGGGCGCTCTCGACCGCGCAGATGACGGACGAGGTGCTCCGGCGGCTCGAGCATTGACCCGGGGCCGAGAAGCGACCCACCGGGGACGTGCGAGTGTCGTGGCGCGCTCGGCCCGTCTGGGGCACGCTGGTCTCATCGGGTTTCCACGTCTGGGGCCGGTCTCGCGTCGCGAGGTCCGGCGAGGAGGAGCGTGATGCCAACGAGAGCGTCGCACAAGGCGCGCCCCAAAGCCGGTTCCACTCGCACGAAGGCCGCTCGCCCCGCGAAGCAGGTCGTCTCCGCGCGCAGGCCGGCGCGCAAGGCGCCGGCGAAGAAGGTCAAGGCCCGGGCCGCCCGCCCGGCGCGGCCCGCGCCGAAGGCCCTCCCGAAGAGCCCGCCGCCCGAGAGCGCCCGGGTGGACTTCGCAAAACTCTCCCTGCGCGACGCCCTCGACCTCGCCATCCTCATCGAGGAGGAGGCCGAGGAGCGCTACGAGAAGCTCTCGGCCATGGTGGGCGGGCGCTACGCCGGGGACGCCGGCGACGTCTTCCGCTCGATGGCCAAGAACGAGAACCTCCACGGCAGCGAGCTCAAGGCGCGGCGGGAGGCGCTCTTCGCGGGCGAGCCCCGCACGGTCGAGCGCGAGATGCTCGACGACGTGGAGGCGCCGGACTGGTCGAAGGCGGGCGTCTTCATCTCGGCGCGCCAGGCGCTCGAGGCGGCCCTCGAGTCCGAGCAGAAGGCCCACGCCTTCTTCGTCCAGGCCCTGCCGCACCTCGGCGAGGAGGAGGTGAAGAAGCTCTTCCAGGAACTGGCGGCCGAGGAGCTGAAGCACCAGGCGCTCCTGCGCGGCAAGCTGAAGGGCCTGCCGCCCGGGCCCGACCTCGAGCCGGAGATGGCCGACGAGCCCGGCTCCGATCCGGGCTAAGGGCGACCGGGGGCTCCGGGGGCCTCCGCCCCGGACCTCCGCCTCCGCCAGGGGAAGAGGGCGGGCGTGGTCCGCATGCGCTCGGCGTAGCCCGGATGGCGGGCTAGCATGCGCCGGTCCATCCAGGGGACGCTCACCGTCACGAAGAGCAAGGTGATGGCGGCCGGGCCGAGCGCGGTGTAGGCGCGGTCGGGCCGGGCCGCCAGGCCGAGCAGGTAGAGCCCCCACCAGAAGAGCACCTCGCCGAGGTAGTTGGGGTGGCGGCACAGGGCCCACAGGCCTCGGTCGAGCACCGCCGCCGGCGCTCCGGGGAGGCGCCGGAAGCGGCGCAGCGCGGTGTCGGCGGCGGCCTCGAGGAGGATGGCCCCCGCGCTCACCACCAGGGCCGCCGCGTCGAGCGCGCCGAGCGGGCGCCCGGGCAGGGCGAGGGCGCCGTAGAGCGGCCAGAGCCCCCCGAACACCCAGGCCGTGGGCATGAGGTGGACGGTGAGGAGGCTCACCGGCCAGTAGGCGCGACCGGTCCGGCGCCGGAGCTCCAGGTAGCGGAAGTCCTCGTCCTCGAGCCCGCGCCAGCGCAGGAGCCAGTTGGCGGTGAGCCGCACCCCCCACGCCGCCAGGAGGCCGACCGCGAGCGCCGCCCGGAGGAGGGGGGCCCCCGCGCGCGCCCCCGCCGGCGCCCAGTAGAGCGCGATGAACACCGGCGCCACGCTCCAGTACGGATCGTAGAGGCTGGAGTTGTCGCAGAGGACGCTCGCCGCGAAGACCACCAGGGTGGCGGCGACGTCGGCGGCCGCCGCCGCGGCGAGGGGCCCCAGCCCCGGGAGGGCGCGGGCGACGAGGGCGGCGGCGACCAGGGCCACCGCGTAGGTCAGGGCGACCTTGCCGAGGGCCCCTCGCCGGGCCGAGGCTTTCCCCGCTGCCCCCATCGCTCAGCCGTAGAGGCGGCGGGTGGCGCGCCCCATGAAGCGGATGGCCGCCCGCCGCGGGAACAGGCGCCCCAGGGCGAAGGCGGCGGCGCGGTTGAGCGCGCCCGGCACCACGCTCGGCCCTCCCGCCAGCGCGGCGAGCGCGCGGGCGGCGACCTCGTCCGGCTCCATGAGGGGGACTTTGCGCCGGGGGCGCGAGGCCGCGTAGCCGGGGGTCCGCGTGGCCCCGGCCCGGCAGGCGAGCACGTCCACCCCCTCGGCCCCGAGCTCGGCCCACAGCCCCTCGGCGAGCACGAGCTCGAAGGCCTTCGAGGCGGCGTAGGAGGCGAGGTGGGGGTTGCCCTGCGAGCCGGCGAGCGAGGTCATGAGCACGATGCCGCCGCGCCGGCGCCGGGCCATCGCCGCCCCGAGCGCGTGGGCGAGGACGAGCGGGCCGCGGCAGTTGACCTCGAGCACCCGCAGGTGCTCCTCGAGCGGCCGCTCGAGGAAGGGGCCGATGGCCGAGTGGGCGGCGTTGTAGACGAGGAGGCCGATCTCGGCCCCTTCGCTCGCGCGCAGGAGCTCGCCGGCGAGGTCCGGGCTCGCGAGGTCGAGCGCGAGGGTCCTCACCGCCACCCGGTGCTCGGCCCGGAGCGCGCCGGCCAGGGCGGCGAGCGCCTCGCCGCGGCGGGCGACGAGCAGGAGGTCGAGCCCGAGCGCGGCGAGCCGGCGTGCGAAGGCCTCGCCCAGGCCAGCCGAGGCCCCGGCCACGAGCGCGCAGGGCCCGTAGCGGTCTTTGAAGGCGCTCACGAGAGCGTCCCCGGGACGGCCCGGGTGAAGGGGTGCTCCTGGCCCCCCACCCGGACCAGCACCAGCACCGGCATGAGGAGCCAGGCCAGGTTGGCGGCCACCACGGCCAGGGGGTGCGGGCTGGCGTGGACGCCCCGCAGCTCGTCGAAGAGGATGATGAAGACGTTGGTGAACATCATGGACGCCCAGACCACGCTCGGGATGCGAATGAAGTCGCGGCCGCGGGTCCAAGCGTAGATGGCCACCGCGTAGAAGGGGCCGAAGCCCAGCACGTCCAGCCAGATGGTGGCGCGGTACCAGGCCGGCCGGGCGAGGAGTAGCGGGTCGAAGTGGCGCTCGTACCAGTGGACGAGGGCGAGCAGCGACGCCGGCGGCCAGGCGGGCGGCGCGTAATGGGCCGGGTCGTCGATGACGATCTGCTCGAGGCTCACCACGTAGGTGGTGAAGCACAGGTTCACCGCGAAGAAGACCACCACCAGCAGGTCGAACGGGCGGCGGCGCAGCGGGACGGCCTCTCGCATGGCAGCCTTATAGCGCGCGGGGGCGGGGGGCGCGCGGCGAGGGGAAGCGTCAGGCGCCCTCGAGCGCCGAGGCGACGGTGACCACGTCCACGAGGCCGAGAGCGCCGAAGAGGGCCGGCAGGAGGCGACCGGGGGGGTGGCGCTCCACCAGGGCGGCCACCGCCTCGGTACCGACCCGGTAGGCCGGCAGGTACATGCGGCCGAGGAGCGGGTGGCGGCCCCAGGCCCCGGAGAGCTTGTCGGCCCGCTCCTCCGAGCAGAGAAACTCTTCGCGCAGGACCCGCGCCACCTCCTCGCGCGGAGCGCCCCGCGCCCAGGTGAGGTAGGAGGCCTCGCTCTTGGCGTCGTCCTGCAGGTGGGCGAGCAGGGTGCCGATCTCGAGGTCGGGGCGGGGGAGCTCCTCCGGGCGGCGCACCCCGAAGGCGAGCAGGATGGCGTTGTTGGCGATGCCCTCGAAGAGCGTCGAGGCGCGGGTGCACATGGTGAGCACGGTGGCCTCGAAGCCCAGCCGGCCGGCGACGTGCTGGGCCTGGAGGAGCGCGAAGGTGGTGACGTGCCCGGGGACCACCTCGTGGCTCACCAGCTGGGCGAACTCGGGTACCGAGATCTCGAGCGAGGCGTTCACCTCGTAGGTGGCCTCGTAGAGCGGCGACCCGTCCTCGCCGCGGGCCCGCCCGAGGTAGTTCATGGAGCCGGAGAACCAGGCGTCGGCGATGGTCTCGAAGACCACGTTGGCGATGGGGATGCCGCGGAGCGGCGGCGGGAGGTGGGGGAGGACGTGCAGGGCGGCGCCCTTCTCGAACTGGGCCACCAGGGCGTCGGCGAGGAGGGGAAGCGCCCGGGGGGGCACGAGCCTCTCGCGCCGCCAGCGTTCCACCGCGGCGAGGAGCCCGCCGGGCGAGGCGCTCGGGTAGCCCTCCCGCTCGAGCAGCGCCCGCAGCCGCTCGCGCTTCTCCTCGGGTTCGGCCGGGCGCGGGGCCCGGCCGGTGCTGGCGAGCACGCAGCGCTCGTAGCTCGGGGCGGGTCCGCGACCGGCCCGCTCGAGCGCGAGCGCCCACATGACCTCCAGGGCCTCGGCGAGCCCCGAGAGGTAGCGGCCGCGCGCCCCGCCGCAGGCCAGGGCGGCCGAGGCGAGCTCGCCGAGCGCGCCTGCGAGGTCGACGGCCTCGAGGTAGGCGTCGAGCGCGCGCGGGTCCGGCGCCTGGCCGGCCACCCCGCCCGAGGCGCGCAGGGCGGCCGCCGCCGGGTGGCGGTAGGCGGCCGGCAGCGGCCGGTCCGAGAACCAGGAGTCGGCGATGAAGCGGCCGGTGCCGGAGCGGGAGAGGACGTCGCCGCCCCACAGGGTGTCGATGCCGAGGACGGCGGTGGCGAGCGCCTCCGAGAGGCGGGCCTCGAGGGGTTCGGGCGCGGTCATGCGGGCCTCCGGAGGGGTGGGGGCGGTGTGCCGGGTCGCTCGCGGCGCACGACGAAGAGCGAGGCGGGGAGGGCGGTGAAGTCGGCGACCATGGCGAGGAGGAAGGCGGCCGCGGTGACCTCGCCGAACTGGCGGAGGGGCGGGAAGCTCGAGACGGCCAGGCCGAGGAAGCCGGCGGCGTTGATGAGGGTCGCGAAGACGATGGCCCGGCCGGAGACGCTGAGGGTGTGCCGGAGCGCGCCGTCCAGGTTCCGCGCGCCTTGCACCCGCTCGCCCTCGTAGAGGTGATGGAAGAAGTGGATCTGGTCGTTCTCGGTGGTGCCGAGCACGGTGGTGGCGATGAGGATGGTGGCCACGTTGAGCGAGCCGCCGAACAGGCGCAGGCCGAGGAAGGTGGCGAGGATGGCGAAGACCGAGGGGATCATGGCCATGAGCCTGGCCGTCGCGCTGCGGAAGACGAACAGGAAGGCGAGGAAGATGAGGGCCGCGGTGATGAGGAAGCTCTCCGAGAGCGTCGGTACGAGGCTCGCGCCGACCTTGGCCTGCACGAGCGACTCCCCGACCACCTCCATGCGGACGCCCCGGAAGGCGGGGCGGTCGCCCACCGTCGCCTGCCAGGCCCGGTGCAGCTCGCGGGTCAGCGTCTCATAGCCCTTCTCGTCGCCGTGGCGGAAGGTGACGGTGAGGGTGGCGTTCGAGAGGGTGGCCGGGTCCACGAAGGCGCGCAGCGCCGGCTCCCGCAGGAGCAGCTCCTCGAAGTCGGACGCGAGGGCCTGGAAGGCCTCCGGATCCTCGGGGAGCGAGTAGCCCTCCATGGCGAGGTAGCGGCGGATGCGCAGGAAGGTGGTCGGCCCGACCACGGCCGAGACGTCCTTCAGCCGCTCGACCGCCGACATGAAGCGGTCGAGGCCGCGCAGCACCTCCGGCGCGGTCACCGCGCCCGGCGGCGTCTCCACCCACACCCGGGCTACGTTGAGGCCCGCCACGTGATCACGGAAGAAGACCATGTCCTGGTGGATGGCGAGGTGGGGGTCGACGTAGTCGAGCGCGTCCACGCCGAGCGGCATGGGAGCGAGGCGCCCCGGCCACCCGAAGAGCGCCAAGAGGCCCGCCAGCCCGAGGACCACCGTCAGCGCCAGGAGCGGGAAGCGGAAGCGGTAGGTGAAGGCCGGCACCCTCTCGGCCACGAAATCGTAGAGGCGGGTGCGGAGCGGCACCGTTCGCCCGGTGGGGGTCCTGAGGGCCCGCTGCAGGGCTGGGAATAGGGTGAAGGCGACGAGCCAGGACAGGGCCAGGCCGGAGGCGGTCCACAGGCCCATGTCGCGGATGGGGCGGATCTTCGAGACGGTCAGCGCGGCGAAACCGAGCACCGCCGCCACCGAGGAGGCGGTGACCGGGAGGAACTTGTTGGCGAGGGCCGAGACCTGGTGTTCCTCGACGCTCACCCCCTCCGGCTGGTCGACGAAGCGGGAGTGCAGGTAGACCAGGGTGGCGAGGGCGGTCACGAGCACCGTGAGGGGGACGAGGGCCGAGACCACCGTGAAGGCGAAGCCGAGCAGGCGACCCACCCCGACCGCCAGCGCCACCGCCGCGGCGAGGGACAGCACGATGGCGAGGAGCGTGCGCCAGGATCGGTAGAGGAACAGGGCGATGACGAGGACCAAGAGGCCAAAGATCGGGAAGTAGCGCAGGGAGGCGCGGCCCGACTCGTGCTCGATCCAGGCCTCGAGGTAGGGGGCTCCCACCTTTCGGATGCGCTTCAGGCCGTCCCTCGGGGCCCGAGCGAGCACCGCGTCGATGCGGTCGAGGACGGCGTCGCGCGCCTTCGAGCCTTTGGTCTCGAAGGACACCGCGATCCCGAGGAACCCGTCGCCCCACAGGCCCTGGCGACGGAAGAAGTCGGCGCCCATGACGAAGCGGCCGAGCGCCTGTGCGTCCTCGGGGCTCCCGGAGAAGGCCGGGTGGGCGCGCAGGAACAGGTCGAGCGCCGAGTAGGGGGTGACCCCCGGGATGGCGCGCAGGGCGCCCTCGAGCGCGAGGACCTCCTTCAGCACCTCGGGCCGGAAGGGATCCTCCGCCTGCAGGAGCAGCATGACGACCTGGCCCTCGGGGAACACCTGCTCGAAGGCCCGGGTGCGCAAGACGTCGGGGTCGGAGGGGACGATGAGCCGGTCGATGGACCCCTCGGAGGGGATGCCGGTCGCCAGGTAGGCCGCAGCAGGGGTGAGGAGCAGGTAGAGGACGAGGATGGGGCGGCGGAGCGCGACGACGCGCCGGAGCGCGCTCTCGAGGCGGGGCCGGGGCGGGAGCACCCTTTGAAAGCTAGCATCTCACCGGGCCCGGCGCGACGGCGCTTGCGGGCCCGTCGACCCTGGGTCATGTTGTGGGCATGCCGCTCGCTCGCTGGCTCTGCCTCGTCCTCGGGGCGCTCGCGCCCCTCGTCGGAGAGACCCGGGGAGAGGTGACCCTGGTCGCCTGCGCCCCCGGCTACCCGGGCACGACCGCCGAGGCCCAGCCGTCGATGGACGCCCTCGCCCAGGCCCTGGCGCGGGTGAGCGGGTGGCCGGCCGGGTCGGTCGCCGCGGTGTACGAGGCGACCGAGCAGGGTGGGCGCGACCGCCTCGGCCGCGGCGGGCCGCTCCTCGCCCTCGTCACCCTGCCGTTCCTGGTGAAGAACGGCGCGGCCCTGAAGCTCGCCCCGCGCCTCGTCGCCGAGCAGAAGGGCGTGGGCCTCGAGGAGGTGTGGTCGCTCGTCGCGAAGAAGGGCCGGGTGACCTCGCCGGGCGCCCTGGCCGGCTTCACGTTGGGCTCCATCGCCGGCTACGCGCCGGCCTTCGTCCGCGGCGCGCTCTCCGGCTTCGGGCCGATCCCTGAGAGTACCCGCATCGTGGCCTCGAGCCAGGTGCTCTCGACGCTCAGGCGAGCGGTGGCCGGCGAGGACGTGGCGGTCCTGCTCGACGGGGAGGAGTCGGCGGCCTTGGGCTCGCTGCCGTTCGCCTCGGAGCTCGAGGTGGTGGCCCGCTCGCGGCCGCTCCCCTCGGCCTTCGTGTGCACGGTCGGGGACGCGCTCGCCCCCGCGCGCTACCGGGCACTCGAGCGCGGCCTCGTCGCCCTCTCCGCCGATCCCGGCGGGGCGGCAGCCCTGGAGGGGATCCGCATGGTGCGCTTCGTCCCGGCGCCGCCCTCCGCGCTCGCCGTCTACCGGGCGCTCGGGGAGAAGGCGGGGCGGTGAGGGGGGCCGTTCCCGCGCTCCTCGCCCTCTTGGGCTGCGCCCCGGCGCTGCACGCGCCGCGGCCGCTCGAGGCGGGACCGGCCGGGGAGGAGAGCCCCGGCGAGCTCCTCGCCGAGGCGCGGGCGAGCTTCGCCCGCAGGCCCGACCTCGCGGCCGTGCGGCGGGCGCGCGACCTCTTCCGAGAGGCGGCCGCGCGCGACCCCGCGGGCGTCGAGGGCCTGGTGGGCGCCATCCTCGCCGCGGCCTGGCTGGTCGAGCACGAGCCCTCGGCGAGCGAACGCGCGCTCCTCGCATCCACCGCGGTCGAGGACGGCGAGCGGTGCGAGCAGCGCCGGAGCGGCGACCCCTCTTGCGACTACGGCCTCGCGATCGGGCTCGGGCTCCAGGCGCGCGAGCGCCACGCGACGGCGAGCGAGGGCCTGAAGCTCATGGTGGAGCACCTGCGGAGCGCCGAGGCGAAGGATCCCCGGCTCGACCTGGCCGGCCCGGAGCGCGTGCTGGCGCTCCTGCTCGTTCGGGCGCCGGGGTGGCCGCTCGGTCCCGGCGATCCGGAGGAGGGCCTCGTCGAGGCGCGCAAGGCGGTGGCGCTCTTCCCCGACCATCCGCCGAACCAGCTGGCGCTGGCCGAGGCCCTCTTCAAGACCGGGGCGAGCGAGCCCGCTCGGGCGGCGGCCGAGCGCGCGCTCGCGCTGGCCCGCGCCGCGCGCGACCCCGACGGCCCCGACTGGGTAAGACAGGCGGAAGACCTGCTTCAACGGATGGGTCAAGCCTAAGATGCATGGAATGCTTCACGGTCTGCTCGCGCTGGTCCTCTTGGCGGCACCCGCCGAATCCCCGGTGGACCCGGCCGAGGCCCCCGAGGGAACGCCCCCCATCGCCCGCTCGAGTCCCGCCAGCTCCCTCGACGGCTGGCGCTGGGGCCTCGCGCTGGGCTGGCACGGCACGACGTTCCTCAGCCACGAGTCGAACAGCTACTCCTTCCAATCGCTGGCCCTCTCCTACCTCGCGTCCAAGGGGCGGTCGGGACCGCTCCTGCACCTCACGGCGCTCCTGCCCCTCCAGGCGAGCGAGAACGGCCAGACCGTGGCCACGAGAAGCGTCTACCAGGACCGGTGGGGCGCCGATGTCCTCCTGGGCCGCCAATGGCGCTGGCA
>DATJVF010000452.1:0-3055 GCA_035501995.1 Anaeromyxobacteraceae bacterium | reverse complement strand
GAGCCGCCTCAGGGCCACCGCGAGGAGGTCGCGGGCCAAGAGGTTGTCCGCGTCGTGGCGCAGCGAGATCTCGAGGTGCTCCGCGGCGGCCGCCCACTCCTCCCGCCCGCCGTGGATCTCGGCCATCGCGTGGTGGCTGGGGCCGGCCAGGGCCGCGTTCCAGGCCGCCTTGGCGAACGCCGCGTAGGCCTCGTCGTCCCGTCCGAGGTGGCGCAGGAGGAGGCCGAGGCCGTAGGACGGCTCCCCGTCGTAGGGGTTCTGGTTGTGGAGGGCGAGCCGCCCGAGGGCGGCGCGAAAGTGCCGCTCGGCCAGGGCGAACTCCCCCCGCCGCAGACAGCGGAAGCCGAGGGCGGTCCGGACCCGGCTGTCGGAGGGGTCGCGGCGCAGCGCCTCGAGCCAGTAGGACTCGGGTGACCGCGTGGCGTGGCGGTACTGCTCGAGGTGCAGGCCGGTGAGGTACAGCTCGTCGGCGCTCGCCACCTCCTCCGGCCTCGGCGGCGCGCGGGCCGGGGCCGGCGCCCTCTCGCCCGCCGGGGCGGCCGGCTGGTAGGCGATCACCTCGGCCCCGGCGGCGTCGACCACCGCCACTCGCAGGTCCGTCTCCGCCGTGGCGGCCCGGAGCGACACGCTCTCCACGAGCGGCCGGCCCGGCACCAGGTCGCGGGCGAAGCGGGCGAGCTCCTCGCCGCCGCGGCTCACCGTCACCGCCGCGCCCTCGAGCGGGACGGCCACCGCCACCCCCACCCGGGCCTCGCCGCCGTGCACCCGCAGGCTCAGCGCCGCCCGCGCGCTCGCCGCCTGCACCGGGCCCACCCGCTGCAGCGGATACCACACCTGCGTGAAGGTGCGGGTCTCGCCGGGCCCGAGGAAGGAGAAGTCCGGCTGGTTGTCGGTGTAGACCCCGGCCATGATCTCGATGTAGGGGCGGTAGACGCCGCGCTCGTCGGGGTCGGTCAGGTTCCGATCCCAGGCGTAGCCGAACTCGTGGTTGCCCCAGGTCCACTGCTTCTTGCCGGGGGCGACGCGGTGGTCCGCGACGTGGACGAAGCCCACCTCGGCGGCGTGGTCGTACCCGCCGACGAAGTCGCCCGCCGAGCCCAAGGCCATGTAGCTCGTCGGCACCGGGATGTTGGCGTACCAGGTGAGATCGTCCGTGGGCCGGCCGGGCCGGGGGACGAACCTGTTCGGCCGCTCGGCCGGCGGCACGCCCTCGCGCGCGCGCCTCCCGTAGTCGATGCCGTAGTAGCGGCCGTCGCAGCGCGGGAAGGTGCTCATCGCCCGCCGGGCGTGATCGGCCACGAAGTGCACGTCGGGGGGGAAGAAGCTCTGGTAGTCCTCGTGCACCTCGATCGCCGCGTTGGCCCACCACAGGAAGGTCGCGAAGAGCGGGGTCCGGTTGTAGAGCCGGACCTTGAGCTCCATCCGGGCCTCGCCGGGCTTGAGGTGGACCCCGTGCATCCCCTTCAGCCGGGTGAGGGGATCGTGGTCGCTGAACCAGGCGGTGCGGCTCCCGTCCGCATGGGCCTCCAGGTGGACCTCGGTCGGCATGCAGGTGGCCGGACGGTGGTGCTGGGGCCAGTTGAACTCGATGCCGCCGCTCACCCACGGGCCGGCGAGCCCCACCAGCGCCGGCTTCACCACGTCCTGCCGGTAGATGAGGTCCCGCCCGCTCACCTTGTCCCTGAGCACGTGGATCCGGCCCCCGAGCTCGGGCAGCACCATGACCCGGAGGTAGGCGTTCTCGAGGTGGACGGCGCGCCAGGGCCGGTCCACCCGCTCCTCGGCGATGCGGTCGATGAAGGGGAGCGGGTAGACCCGGCCGGACGAGCCCTGGTAGACGCGCCGGTCGAGGAACATGGGGTTTCGGTCGGGTGGCAAGGGCTCGTAGGTGGGGAGGACCACCGGCTCCGACCACGCCTTCACCGGACCCTGGAGGTCCGGCGGGGCCGCGGGGAGCTCGAGGCGCCTCACGCTGGCAGGTCGCATGGGGTAAAGGTACCGCGCGCTCGCCGGTCCGAGAAATGGCCGTCGCGGCGAAGGCCCGCGTCGCTCCCGGGCGCCGTGTACCGCGAGGGTGAACCCCTCGGCGGCCACCCGGGGAACCGTATTGGGTCGGGCGCGGGACGAAGGCGGGCCGCATGCATAGCCTAGCTCGCGCAGGTCGGCCCGAGCGGCCGGCCTGCCTTGACCGGGTCCGTGCCGGCGCCGGAGTGCGTCGCGACTGCGGTGAAGGGTCCGATGCCCGAAGGCGTAGCCGAGATCGAGCGCAGCGAAGCCCAGCCTTCACGGCCGGGGCCGGCCGAGGCGCCGCCGGTGCCCGGGCCGAAGAAGGACCTGAAGCGCCGCCGGGCGCTGCGCATCCTCTTCGGGTTGGCGGCGGTGGTGATCCTGGCGGTGCTCCTGGACCTCCTCGTCAACGCCGGCAAGGAGGAGACCGACGACGCCGAGGTCGACGCCGACGTGGTGCCGCTCGCCCCGCGGGTGGCCGGGCAGGTGGTGGCGGTCCCGGTGGTCGAGAACCAGGCCGTGAAGAAGGGCGACCTCATCCTCAAGCTCGACGACCGGGACTACCAGGCGCGGGTCGCGCAGGCGCAGGCCGAGTTCGACAGCGCCACGGCCCAGGCCCAGGCGGCCGACGCCCAGGTGGAGGTGGCCGAGGCCGCCGCCCGCGGCACGCTCACCCAGGCCGAGGCGAGCCTCGTGAGCTCGAACCGCTCGGAGGCGAGCTCGCGCGACCAGCTCGGGCAGGCCGAGGCGGACCTGGAGAGCCGCGAGGCCGACCTGAAGCTCGCCGAGGTGAACCTCCGGCGCGCCCTCGACCTCGAGAAGGCCGCGGCCGTGCCCAAGCAGCAGGTCGACCAGGCGCAGGCCCAGTACGACTCGGCGCGGGCCGGTGTGGAGGCCGCCCGGGCGCGGGTAAAGGCCATGGACGAGGGGCTACGGCGGGCGCGGGCCCAGGTGGAGGAGTCGAAGGGGCGCCTCGCCGTCTCCCGCCCGGTCAGCGCCGCCATCGACGCCGCGCGCGCCAACGCTGCCTACGAGCACGCCCGGGTGA
>DATJVF010000451.1:0-10316 GCA_035501995.1 Anaeromyxobacteraceae bacterium | reverse complement strand
GGCATCGCGGTGGCGCCGGTGGTGGGCAGCACCTGTCGCGGCTGCAACCGCAACATCCCGCCCCAGCTCGGGATCGTGCTGCAGAGGGCCGACTCGCTCGAGACCTGCCCCAACTGCCACCGCATCATCTACTCGGCGGAGGCCTTGAACCCCGCCGCCACCCTCTAGCCGTGTCCGCCCTCTCCGACCTCCTACGGTTCATCGCCGCCAACGAGGAGCTCCCGCGCACGCTCAAGCGCTACGCCGGCCACGACCGCGACACCCTCGGCAAGCTCATCAACGCCGCCGCCGACCGGGTCGAGGAGGCCGACAAGGCCCTCCAGGAGTTCGCCGGACTGAAGGGGAAGGCCCCGGGCCTGAAGGTGCGCAAGCAGAGCGAGGTCGAGCGCGCCGCCCGCGCCTCGGCCGAGGAGCTCGAGGCGGCCATGAACGAGTCCAAGGCCGACCGGGAGGCCCGGCGGCGCCAGCGGGCGGCGGAGGCCGAGCGCGAGCGCGAGCTGGTGGTGGCCAAGGAGGCCGAGCCTCCGCCCCGGGTGAGCCTGTTCACCGACGGCGCGGCCCGCGGCAACCCCGGCCCGGCCGGGGCCGGCGCGGTCATCATCAGCCCGGCCGGCCACGTGATGGCCAAGATCGGCAAGTTCCTCGGCGAGAGCACCAACAACATCGCCGAGTACACCGGCCTCATCCTGGGCCTGAAGCGCGCCAAGGCCATGGGCATCAAGGAGCTGAACGTCTTCTCCGACTCGGAGCTGCTCGTGAGGCAGCTGCGCGGCGACTACGCGGTCAAGGCCGAGCACCTGAGGCCCCTGCACGACGAGGCCCAGGCGCTCCTCAAGGCCTTCGCCGACGTGCACCTCGCCCACATCCCGCGCGAGGAGAACGCCGCCGCCGACGAGATGTCGAACCGCGCCATCGACGAGCGGCTGTGAGCCGCTCGGGGCCAAGCTCCGCCGCCCTGCGGGCCCTGCCGCTCTATGGCGCCGAGCTCGTCGGGACCGCACTCCTCGTCGCCGTGGGCTGCTCGCTGGCCATCCTCGGCGCCGGCGCGGGGAGCCCGGCCCTCGCCCTCCTCAGGGGCGCGGCCACCCGCCGGGCGGTCACCGGCTTCTGCTTCGGCAGCGTGGGTGCGCTCCTCGCCCTCTCGCCGGTCGGGAAGCTGAGCGGCGCCCACCTGAACCCGGTGGTGACGCTCACCTTCTGGCTCGAGGACCGGATGGCGGGGTCGGTGGCGCTCGGCTACGCCCTCGCCCAGCTCGCGGGCGGGGTGCTGGGGGCCCTCCCGCTCAGGCTGTGGGGTGCCCTGGGGGCGAGCGCGGCCTTCGGGGCCACCGCGCCGGGACCCGAGGGGCCCGCCCTGGCGGCGCTCGGCGAGGCGGTGGCCACCTTCGCCCTCCTCGCCCTCTTGCTGCTCTTCCTCGGTCATCCCCGCCTGCGGGGCCTCACGCCCTTCATCTTCCCACCGCTCTACGCGTTCCTGGTGTGGTGGGAGGCGCCGCTCTCCGGCACCAGCACCAACCCGGCGCGCAGCCTTGGCCCCGGGCTCGTCGCCGGCGAGCTCCGCTCGTTCTGGGTCTACCTCCTCGGGCCGCTCGCCGGCACCCTGGCCGTGGCGGCCCTGCGCCGCGGATGGCCGCTCGCGGGCCGCCTGGAGGTGAGGGTGGCCAAGGTGTTCCACTTCACCCACGACGCCTACGGGATCTTCACCGAGAAGTCCTCGCCCTCCCATCGCGCCGCCTCCGGCCAGTAGAAGGTGAAGCGCACCTCCCCGCCGCGAGGCAACGAGGCGGTGGGGAGGTCGGCCACGTACACCCCGAGGCCCCGGTCGACGCTCTCGAGCTCCCGGACCGTGCTCCAGCCGTCGAGGCTGTAGTGGACGGTGGCCTGGGCGAGCGTCTCGAGGCGCAGGGTCCGGCCTTCTGCGAGCACGCTCACCTTGTGGTTGAAGCGCCAGGAGACGAGCGTCGAGTGCGTGCCGCGCTCGACGTAGCGCGAGAAGGGCTCTGGCGGCCGGTCGAAGACCTTCCCGTCCGCGAGCGAGCGCACGAGCTTCAGGTACTCGGCGTGAGCCCACACGAGCGGCCTGGCCGAGCCGGCCGGGCGGCCGAAGAAGAGCTCGCGCTCGGGGAGGTCGGGGGCGTCCCAGCTCTGCTCGGGGATGAGGCCCCCGTCCCCGGCGAAGGCCTCCAGGGCGGCGAGGAGCCGCTCGGCCTCCGCCCGGTCCCCCCGGGCGAGCGCGTAGTGGGCCCGCTCGCCGGCGAGGAGCGGCCAGGCCCTCCCGACGCCGGTGCCATCGAAGGGGCTCCCGTCCGCGTGCTCCCCGTAGCCGTCGCCGTTGTAGCGATGCCAGGAGGGCCCGAAGGGCGTCTCCACCCGGAGCAGCTGGTCGATGGCGCGCACCGTGCCCACCACCCTCGGATCGTCGGCGGCCCGCAGGCCGAAGCGCACCAGGGCCAGGGCGTCGGTGCTGACGATGGCGTCGGCCCGGTCGATCGACTCTCCCGGCGGACGGTTCTTGAGCTCCACCAGCTCGTCGCGGTCGTTCACGTCGGCCGGGGTGATGCGCAGGTACATGCCGTCCACGCCCACCTGGCGGGCGAGGGCGGTGCCGCGCACGAAGAGCCAGCGCTCCACCTGCTCGTTCCAGGCGTCGGCCGTCTCGCGCAGGTACGGGGCGAGCTCGCCCTCGCCGGCCAGCTCCGCCAGTTCGGCGGCGGCGAGGAGCGCCGCGATCTCTGCGGCCAGGGTGAAGGGCGTGTAGCCCCCGTCCTCCTCCCAGCGGTCCTGCTGCGTCACCGGACCGTTGCGCGCCAGGTAGGCGGCCGCCTTGCGCACCATGGGCCAGAAGCCCGTCCCCCAGAGGTCCCGGGCCTCGAGCGCGCCCTCGCGGCGCGCCAGGTCGACGAGGAGGATGGGGAGGGCCGTCTCGTCCATCTGCAGGCCCTGCCAGTAGGGGCGACCCTCGGCCCACATGTTCTGCGGCCAGTGGCCGTCCGCCTCCTGGGTGGCCTGCAGGTACACGATGGCCTCGCGCGCCTCCTCCTTGGCCCCGGCCGCGAGGAGGCCTCCCGCCGCCTCGACCATGTCGCGCGGCCAGACGAGGTGGTACCCGCCGAGATCGCCGTCGCCCTTGGCGAACCCCCAGGGCACCGCCAGGCTGGCGACGATGGCGCCGGGCAGGTACTTCGACTGGTGGATCTTCACCACCATCGCGCTCGTGGCGAAGAGCGGCCGCGCGGCCGGTCGGGCGAGCTTGCCCTGCCAGCGCTGCCACGGAGCGGTGTAGGCCGCGAGCAGCGCCTCGAAGCCCTCCGCCAGCGCGGCCCGGCCCTGGTGGGCGGCCTCCTCGAGGCTGCGGCCGTAACCGAGGGCGAGGTGGACCTCCCCGCCCGCCATCTCGAGCTCGCCGCACAGGGCCACGTTGCCGGACTCGGCGAGCGTGTAGCACGCGCTGAGCTCGCCGTGCCGCAGGAGGTCCTGCCACCCGTCCGAGGCGCCGACGAAGCCGGCCGAGCGCGCCCGGTAGCCCTGGCTGGCGAGGAGCGCCAGGGCGTGATCCCCGCGCGAGGCGAACAGCACCGGGACCCCCTTGTACGCGCCGACCCGGCCGGTGTTGCCGGCCCCGTGGTTGTCGAGGTGGGGGGCGAGCAGCGCGAAGATCCGGTAGTCGGTGCGCGCGCCCTTGAGCGGGGTGAAGCGGATGCGCTGCATCACCACCGCGCGCTCCGGATCGGCGATGACCTCCTTCTCGATGCGGTAGCAGCCCCGCGCGCAGGTGTTCACGAGCCGGTAGTAGGGCACCCCCGGCAGCGGGCAGGCGACCTCGTGAACGGCGTGGCGCTTCTCCTCCGAGAAGTACCCGTCCGGCCCCGTCACCACCAGGCCGAGGTCGCGGGTGGCCGCCTGATCCATCCGCGGCGCGTAGACCTCGTTCAGGATCCCGTGCGAGAGGGTGAACCAGATGGCGCTCCCCCCGAGCGCGGTCCCGACGCCGCTCTTGTTGGCCGAGGTCCAGCGGGCGGGCGATCCCGGCCAGCCCGGGGCGCGCCGCTCCTCCCTTGGGCCCTCATCCACCATGGGCGAAGTCGGGGTAGTCGGTCATGGCGCCGTCGGCGAAGACCGTCGTCCCGGTGATGTAGGAGGCGGCGTCGGAGACGAGGAAGGTCGCCGCCCGGGCGATCTCGGCTGGCTCTCCCATCCGGCCGAACGGGATCTTGGTCAAGAGGTCCTTCAGGCTCTCCGGGTCGCTCCAGACCGCGCGGTTGATGGCGGTGCGGATGGCCCCGGGGGCGAGCGCGAGCACGCGCACCCCGTGGGGTGCCGCCTCCTGGGCGAGCGTCTTCGACAGCATGGAGAGGCCGGCCTTGGCGGCGGTGTAGGCGCTGTAGCCGGTCCAGGCGATCTCCTCGTGGACCGAGGTGAGGTTCAGGACCACCCCGCGGCGCTGCGGGACCATGCGGCGCAGGCCCTCCCGCGCGCACAGGAAGGCGCCGATGAGGTCGACGCGCAGGACCCGCTCGAAGGCCTCCGGGTCGAGCTCCCAGGCGAGGGCCCGCGGCCCGTCCACCCCGGCGTTGTTCACCACGATGTCGATGCCGCCCAGGGCCTGGTCCACCGCCGCGAACATGGCGGCGACCTGGCGGGCATCCGAGACGTCGGCCGCGATCACCAGGGCCTCCCCGCCCGCCTTGCGGATCCCGGCCGCCACCGCCTCGGCGGCCTCCGGGTCCACGACGTAGTTCAAGCACACCCGCGCCCCGGCGGCGGCGAGCTCGGTCGCGATGCTGGCGCCGATCCCCGAGTTCGCCCCGGTCACGAGCGCCCTCCGGCCCCGGATGGAGATCTCCATGCGTGCACCCCACCTTGCATCGGCCCCCGCTACCGAGCGGGCGGGCCACCGGGGCATCGTTCGCGCGGCCCCTGCTACTTGGTGGTGACGACCGAGGGCGTCGCAAAGCTCCCCCGGCGGGCAGAGCGGCCACCGCCCCGCGGCTTCAGGGGTGGGCCCCGAACAGGCTGAAGGCCAGGACCGCCAGCACGACCAGGGTGACCACCACGTAGGTGAGGTCGTGCTCGGCCAGGAAGGCGAAGACGGAGAAGGCCACCCGCGCCACCGGGGTGGCGATGAGCACGAGCAGCCCGAACTGGATGAGTCCCCGCCCGTGGAGGGCGAGCGCCTGGCGGGCGATCCCGGCAAAGCCGCGGAGCGCCGGGGGCTCGCCGCGGAAGACGCGATAGTCCGGCACCTGCGAGGCGTGGCCGGACAGCTCGACCACCGCCCCGGCGAGCACCAGAACGGTCGAGAGGAGGACCCCGGTCTGCAGGAGCCTCCCGATGATCCGCTCCATGCGCTGGTCGGTCCAGGCGCTCATCACAGCCTCCCGGTCGCGCCCTGGTAGATCATCTCCAGGGCGAGCGTGACGATCACCGCGGCGAAGACCAGGCGGAGCACCCGGCTGCGCAGGCGGGGCAGGACCCGGGCGCCGAGGAGCGCACCCGGCAGGGCCCCCAGCACCACCGGGGCGGCGATGAGGGGATCGAGGTAGCCGCGCGCGAGGTAGACCCCGGCGCTCGCGGCGGCGGTCACCCCGATCATGAAATTGCTGGTGGTGCTCGAGGCCTTGAAGGGGAGGCGCATGACGTCGTCCATGGCGATGACCTTGAGCGCGCCCGAACCGATGCCGAGCAGCCCGGACAGGCCGCCCGCCACCGCCATGAGGCCGAACCCGGCCGGCACGTGCCGCACCCGGTAGTGGACGGGACCGCGCGATCCCGGGTAGCTCCCGTCGAGGCGCAGCGCGCGAGAGATGGGATCGGCCGGTCCGTCGGTCCCGGGCGGGCCGGCGGTGCGCCGGACCGAGAGGGTGGCCGCTCCGAGCAGCACGAGCCCGAAGATGACCGCCACCGCGCCCGTCGCCACGTGGGCGGCGATGGCGGCTCCGCCGAGCGCCCCGAGCGTGGTCGCGATCTCGAGGAACATGCCGACCCGGACGTTGCTCATCCCGTCGCGGACGTAGGCGGCCGCGGCCCCCGAGGAGGTGGCGATGACCGAGAGCAGCGACGCTCCGATGGCGTAGCGCAGGTCGACCCGGAGGAGGAGGGCGAGGAGCGGCACCACCACCACGCCCCCGCCGAGGCCGGTGAGCGCCCCCAGGAAGCCGGCCAGGAGCGAGCCCAACCAGACGAGGAGGAACATGGCGGCGAGGGTCATCGGGCGACCTCCAGGAGGCTCTTCGTTAAGCTCGGGCCTCCCCTTCTGCCACGGCCAGCGCGAGGCCGGGGGGCCCATCGCGCCTCGGCCCCCGCGGCGTCCCGCAGACGGAGGGCGGGAGGGGCGCGGCGGCCCCTCGGCCCGCGCCTCGCGGCGAGCCTCGGAGATGGGCACACAGGCGTCGCCCATGAAGGCTGATGCCCCACGAAAGCCCACGGCGCAAGGCTTCGCGAGGGTCGACGGCGCCCGCGCGGCGAGGAGATGCTACCGTCGTGGCCATCATGAACAAGCTCATCCTCGCCCTTGCCGTCTCCTCGTTCGCGCCCTGGGCCAGCGCGCAGGTCGGGGTCTCCATCGAGATCGGCCTCCCGGTACAGCCCCAGGTGGTGGAGGTGGAACCCGGCGTGCGCATCGTCGAGGGGGTGGACGAGGAGGTGTTCTACAGCGGTGGCTGGTACTGGTGCCGGCGCGGCGACGGATGGTACCGGGCGCGCTCGCCGCGGGCGCACTTCTTCTGGGTGGACCGCCACCGCGTTCCGGTCGCCCTGGCCCGGATGCCGGAAGGCCGCTACCGGAACTGGCGGCGCGCCGACCACCCCGAATGGCGGGGGCCCCACCACGAGCGGGCCGCCGTCCGGCGCGAGAGCGGCCACCCGTGGGGTGGGATGCACGAGGGCCACGACCGGGGCGCCCCGCACGACCGTGGCCACGAGGGGCGCCCCGCCGAGCGCGCACCGGAACGCGGGGATGCAGCTCGTCGAGAGCACCACGAGGAGCATCGGTAGAGGCGCTCGCCCAAAGGAACGCTTGGGCCGCCAGGTCCTTGGAGGACCAGGGTTTCGCGGCGCCGCCGGGGCTCGAGGGCGCCGCCCTTCAGTCCGGCGACGCGCGACCCGCGCAGGCGCCGGGGTCGGCCCGCCTGCTCTCGGTCCGCTTCCTCGCCCCCACCCCGGCGGCCCGTCGGATGCTACAGTTCCTTGGTCGGTACGTGGAACGCCTCGCGTCCGACCTGCCAGCGACGAGGATCTACATGCCCGAGCCCGTGCTCCCCACCACGCTCAGCCCGACCCAGAAGTACTGCCACGCCTGCGCCTCGGTGCTCGACGTCCGGGCCGAGATCTGCCCCAAGTGTGGGGTGAGGCAGGCCGAGCTTTCGGGGGCCTCCGAGAAGCGGAGCCGGGTCACCGCCGGCATCTTCGCGCTCATCCTGGGCGGGATCGGCGTGCACAAGTTCTACCTCGGCAAGCCGGTCCAGGGCGTCCTCTACATCCTGTTCTGCTGGACCTTGGTCCCGTCGATCATCGGCCTCGTCGAGGGGATCGTCTACCTCACCATGTCGGACGCGAGCTTCGCCGCCAAGTACGGATAGCCGGGCTCAAGGCCCCGCGGCGCGAGCGGGCTTCGAGGCCCGCGTCCCGCAGGTGGCCATCGCCCTGGCGCGCCGTCCGTCGCCCGCCCCGGGCTCCGCGAGCTCGCCTCTAGCCCGCCCCGAGGCGGCGGGCGACGACGTCGAGGAGCACGGCGGCGCCGGCGAGGAGCTCGCCGTCAGGGGTGTGCTCGTGCGGGCTGTGGCTCACACCGCCCCGGCTCGGCACGAAGATCATGGCCGCCGGGGCGATGCGGGCCATCATCTGCGCGTCGTGACCGGCCCCGGAGGTCATGCGCCGGTGGGTGAAGCCGAGGCGCCTCGCCGAGGCCTCGATCTCGCCTGCGAGCCCGGCGTCGAAAAGGACCGGCTCGCAGCGCACCAGCCGCTCGGCGGTGACCTTGACCCCCTCCCTCCTCCCGATCTCGGGGAGGAACTCGGAAAGGCGCCGCTCCGCGAGGGCCAGGCGCTCGCCGTCGGGGTCCCGCAGGTCCACCGTGAAGGTGGCCCGGCCCGGGATGACGTTCACCACGTCGGGCTCGAGGTGCAGGGTCCCGACGGTGGCGAGGGTCGTGGCGCGAGCGGCCCCCACCACCTCCTCGCGCAGGAAGGTCACGATGGCCGCCGCCGCGTAGCCGGCGTCGTGGCGCAGGTGGTTCGGCGTGGTCCCCGCGTGGTTGGCGACGCCCTCCACCGCGATCTTTTGCCAGGAGATCCCCTGCAGCGCCTCCACCACGCCGATCTGCACCTTCTCCGCTTCCAGGATGGGACCCTGCTCGACGTGCAGCTCGAGGTACTCGCGCGGGACGATGCTCCCCGGCTCGAGGTCCCCGGCGTAGCCGATGCGCTCGAGCTCGTCGCCGAGCCGGGTGCCGTCCGTGCCGACGGCGTTCAAGGCCTCCGCGAGGCCGAGGCCGCCCGCGTGCACGAGCGAGCCCATCATGTCCGGCTGGTAGCGCACCCCCTCCTCGTTCGTGAAGGCGGCCACCGTGACCGGGCGAGGCGGCGTGCAGTGAGCCGCCTGGAAAGCGCGCACCACCGCCAGCCCGGCCAGCACGCCGTAGGCGCCGTCGAGGGCGCCGGCGTTGCGCACGGTATCGATGTGCGATCCGACCATGAGCGGCGCCGTCCCCGGGCCCGCGAGGCCGGCCAGGGTCCCGAAGATGTTCCCGACGCGGTCGACCCGGACCTCGAGGCCCTGCTCGCGCATGAAGCGGACGAGGAGGTCCCGCCCCTCCTTCTCGGCGGCGGTGAGCGCGAGGCGCGTCCGCCCGCCGCCCTTCGGGTCAGCGCCCACCGCGCCGAGCTCCGCCAGCTGCGCGAGGAGCGCGCCGCCGTCGATCGGTCCCGGCCGGCCCGTAGCGGCGGGCCCGCTCACGCGTGCGCCTCCCGGCCCGCGCGCGGCCGGCGCCTCTCGCGAGGTGGGCGCTCCCGGAGAGCGCGGGCCCGGCCACCCTCCGAGGGGTATCCGACCGTCTGCGCGAAGAGCACCCGCTCGTCGGCGCCGAAGCCGAGCCTCGCCGCGAGCGACGGCCGGTCGCAGTTGTGGAACCAGGCCCCGAGCCCCAGGGCGGCGGCCATGAGGTAGACGTTCGCCGCGATGAGCCCGGTGTCGACGAAGTAGTAGGACCGCTGCACCTCCGGGTCGTGGAGCCCCGGCTCGTCGAATCCGGCGGTGTGGGCCAGCCGGTCGAGGTCTGCGACGTAGATGAGGCGGGCCGGCGCCCGGGCACCGGCCGGGGCCTGGCCGCGGCCGATGGCGAGCGGGCGCAGGTCTCCCGCAGCGGCCGGGAGGAGGCGGTGGCCGGCCGGATCGTAGAGGTAGGTCGCCTCCGGCAAGGCGACGTAGACGTCGATCTCCTGGGAGTTGCTGGCCGAGGCCGCGGTGCGGCCCGGGATCCCGAAGGGGCCCTCGCTGCGGTTCACGCCGCAGGCGGCCCACAGCAGGAGGGAGAGCGTTTGCGGAGGCAGTGCCCGGCCGAGGATCTCCCGGGTGGTCCTCCTCTCAGCCAGCGCTCGCGCGAGAGACCCCCGCGGCCTCGGGGCGGGCCGCGGTAGCTCGATCGGGCCGAGCGCGCGCAGGGCGCGCTCCGCTTCGCTCGTACGGCCAGGGTCCATAGGGTCCTCCCGCCTGCGAGCCGGCGCGAAGCGGCGGCGCGTGCCGCCGACCCTGCCCCCGCGGGTTGGGCCCGTTCGGGAGGCCACCCACCGCACGGGTTCGTGGTCGTCGGGCGCGCCGCCCGCTCCTACCGGAACCAGGGCAGAGTCTACCCTTCGCCTTGGTACTGCCGCGAGCGGCGCCGATGGGGACGAGCGTTCCCGAGCTCCGCGCGGTGCTGCCTTCCCGGTCGTCGAGCCCGGCCGGCTCCCCTGCAGGGAGAGCGCCCCTGCCCCGGTTGGGTGGTCGACTTGGGCGGCGCGCCTCCTGGCACGGGTCTCTCGTGCCCCGGCGCCGAGAAGGCGAGACTCGCGCGGGGCGGTGGGCTCTGGCTAAATACAGACGCGAGTGCGGGGTTCCTCCGGAGCCACCGTCGGACGGTAAGCCAAGGTGCCGAGCGATCCCAATCCACCCCGAGCGAGGGCCCACGGCGGCGAGGATCCGGCGTTCATGTCGCTCGAGGGCCTCCACGGCTCGGTGGAGGTCCCGCCGCCGGCGGCCGGCTTCTGGACGCAGTGGCGCGTCTTCTCCGGACCAGCGCTCCTCGTGAGCGTGGGGTACATGGACCCCGGCAACTGGGGCAC